>DATARD010000120.1:0-45837 GCA_036264355.1 Thermoanaerobaculia bacterium | reverse complement strand
ATCGTGATGTTCTTCGGCAGCCTCGCCAAGAGCGACGGGGTCGCGGTCGTGAACGAGATCCTGTCTGGCAAGCCGTCTCTGCTCACCGCTCTGCTCAGCACCACCTCGACCGACGCCGACCGCTCGGTCACGATTCCGCTCACCGGCGGCGACGACGGGCTGCTGCCCCTCGAAATCGACTATGAGGGGATCGGCGGCGCTCCGGATTCGAAAGTGAAGAGCGGGCTCAAGGCGTTCGAGGACATCGACGACATCTCGATCGTCGCCGCGCCCGGCTCGTCGGCGGGCTACGCCGGCAATCCCACCGGCGTCCTCGCCATCGCCGGAGCGCTCATCTCCCACTGCACCAACATGCGCTACCGCATCGCCGTGCTCGACTCCGGTGACCGGCAGTCGATCGCCGACGTGCGCGACATGCGCGCCAAGCTCGACTCGACCTACGGCGCGCTCTACTACCCGTGGATCACCATCATCGATCCGCTCACCGGCAACGAGCTCAACGTGCCGCCGAGCGGCTCCGTGTGCGGCATCTACGCGCGCAACGACATCAACCGCGGGGTGTACAAGGCGCCGGCCAACGAGGTCGTCGAAACGGCGATCGGGCTGGAGGCGATCCTCAACAAGGCGCAGCAGGACGTCCTCAATCCGCTCGGCGTCAACTGCTTCCGCTCCTTCGAAGGGCGCGGTTTCCGGCTGTGGGGCGCGCGCACGGTCAGCTCGGACCCGGAGTGGAAGTACGTCAACCTGCGCCGCTACTTCGCCTACCTGGAGCACTCGATCGACAAGGGGACGCAGTGGGCGGTGTTCGAGCCCAACGGCGATCTGCTGTGGGCCAACGTCCGGCGCACGATCGCCGATTTCCTGCTCAATGAATGGCAGAACGGCGCGCTCCTCGGCGACAAGCCGGAGAACGCCTACTTCGTCAAGTGCGACCGCTCCACGATGACCCAGAACGACCTCGACAACGGGCGCCTGGTGTGCCTCGTCGGCGTCTCCGCGCTGCGGCCCGCCGAGTACGTGATCATCCGCATCGGGCAGTGGACCGCCGACCGCAAGGCCTAGGAGGAGATCAGCGATGGCAACTTTCCGCGAACGCCCTTACGTCCAGTTCAACTTCCTGGTCGACCTCGGCGACGGCAACACCAACGGTGCGCAGGCCGGCTTCCAGGAGATCAGCGGCATCGGCATGGAGGTCACCGTCGCCGAGTACCGCCGCGGCAACGACAAGGAGAACTCGGTGTCGAAGATCACCGGGTTGAACAAGTCGACCGACGTGACCATGAAGCGCGGCGTGATCGGCAGCCTCGACCTCTATCAATGGCTCAACCAGATCCGCAACGGCGATCAGAACGCGCTGCGCACGGTGACGATCCAGCTCATGAGCGAGGATCACACCACGGTCGTGCAGACCTGGAAGCTCAACCGAGCCCGCATCATCAAGCACACCAGCGGTCCGCTCAACGCCAAGGGGACCGACGTCGCGCTCGAAGAGCTGGTCGTCGCCTACGAACGGCTCGAGATGGAGTAACGGATGGCCCTCGCGCGTCCACTGCCGGGGATTCGATTCGAGGTCCAGGCGCCGCCTGCCGGCGACGTCCTGCCGCGGATGGACATTCCCGCGTTCGCCGGCTTCGCCGCCTCCGGCCCGATCGATCAGCCGGTCGCGGTCGAAGACGTCGCGCAGTTCGAGACGATCTTCGGCGCCGCGCTGCCGCTCGCCCGCGAGGCGGGGAGCAGCACGCCGCTCGAAGCCTATCTCGCGCCGGCGGTGCGCGCGTTCTTCCGCAACGGCGGCCGGCGCTGCTGGATCGTCCGCCTGGCGCGCGGCGCGCAGGCGAACCGGTTCCGCATCCCCGAGTTGCAGCGGATCGCGGGCGACGGATCGCTCGCCGATGCGTTCGCAATCGCCCGGTCGGAGGGGAGCTGGTCGGACGGGCTGCGGGTCAAGACGAATCTGGTCAGCACGGCGTTCCGGCTCGGCGGGTTCGATCCGGTCACGCTGGCGGCCGATCTCCTCGTCCTGTCGCCGCGCGCTGTGAGCCGCGGCGATCTCCTGCGGCTGACGTGGCCGGGTGGCGGTCCGGTGCTCTTCCTCTTCGTGACCACGATCGTCGAGGTGGCTTCGTCGCCGCCGCGCCGCGACTTCGTGCGTTTGCGCGTCGCCGGAGACAAGCCGGTGTGGGTCACCGCGCCTCCGGCTTCCCAGTCGGCCTCCCAGTCGGCCGGCGCGGCCCGCCGCACGCGCTGGGTGCTCGTGCCGCAACCCGATGCCGCGGTCCTCGCCGCCACTCCGGTCGCCGAGGCGCTGACCTTCGACCTCACGGTCCAGGATTCCGGCCAGCAGATCCTGCGGCTGAACGGGCTCGGCTTCACCGCCGAGCATCCGCGCTACTGGGCCGCGCTGCCGACCGACGCCGCGCTCTTCGCTCCGGACGCCGTGCCGGCCGGGCTGTGGAGCGACGCCGCGACGCCGCGGTCCCGGTTTCCGCTGGCCGCCGAGACGGGCGGCCGCTATCTGCCTACGTCGGCCGACACCCTCTTCTCGGCCGAGCAGCCCGCGGAGCCCACCGGCCGGACGGCGCTCGAACGCGACGGCCTGGCGCAGCTCGACGCCGGCCTGTTCCTCGATCCGGCCCTCGCCGACGCCACGGTGCGCGATCTGCTGGAACGCGCCGACTTCATCCGCTACCAGAGCTCGGCCCCCCGGCCGCTCACCGGCATCCACGCCGCGCTCGGCATCGACGAAGCGACGTTGATCGCGGTGCCCGACGCGGTGCACCGCGGCTGGCTCCGCGAGCCGCCGCCGCCGTTCGCGCCACCCCTCGCCTCGCCGCCTGGCACCCCCCCCGGCGGCGGCGGTTTCCTCGATTGCGACGCCGGCAGACCGGTGGAGGCTCTGGTGCTCAGCGCCACCGCGCCGGAAAACGGCACCTTCGATCTGTTCTGGGCCGCCGATCCGTCCGATGCCACCGACACCCTCCAAGAGGCCACCCGCCCCGACTTCTCCGACGCCGCGGTCATCTCGTCCGGCGCGCCCGGGCGGGTGACCCTCTACGGCCGCGCCGCCGGGGACTACTACTACCGCGTCCGCCGGCAGCGCGGCGCGCGCACCGGCGACTGGTCGAACGGCGTCGGCGTCCGCGTCGCCGCGGCGATGGACTGGACGAGCGTCGCGCCGGCGGACTATGACGACGCGATGCTGGTCGCCGTGCACGACGCGCTGGTGACGCTGTGCGCGGCGCGCGGCGACCTGCTGGCGATCCTCTCGCTGCCGGCGCACTACGACGAGCGGCAGGCCATCGCGCACCCGTCGCGCCTCGCGCTCGCCTCGCGCGTGCGGAGCTACGGCGCGCTCTGGCACCCCTGGCTCATGCTGCGCGACGGCCCGGACGGTGACGCGGCTCCGCTCAAGACCATACCGCCCGACGGCGCGACCGCCGGGGTGATCGCCGCCCGGTCGATCGGCCGCGGCGCCTGGATCGCGCCGGCCAACGAGCCGTTGCGCGGTCCGGTCGCGCTCGCTCCGCCGCTCGCGGCGGAGCTGCGGCAAATGTTGCAGGACGCCGCCGTCAACGTCATCCGCCAGGAGCCCGCGGGCTTCGTCTGCCTCGACGCCGACACGCTCAGTCCCGACGACGAGGTGCGCCCGATCAACGTCCGGCGGCTGATCGCGCTGGTGCGCCGCTTCGCGCTGCGGGTCGGCGAGTCCTACGTCTTCGAGCCGAACGACGGAGCGGCCCGCCGTGCGGTGCGGCGGGCGTTCGAGTCGATGCTCGAGACTCTGTTTTTTCGCGGCGCCTTCGCCGGGGCGACCGAAAGGACGGCATTCCAGGTGATCACTGACGACTCGCTCAACACGCCGGCCTCGATCGACGCCGGACGGCTGATCGCCGAGATCCGCATCGCGCCGTCGCGGCCGCTGTCGTTCCTCACCATCCGGCTGGTGCAGGACGGCGGCGCCACCGCCGTCCAGGAGGCCGGCGCGTGAGCGTCTATCCCTTTTCCGCCTACAACTTCTCGGTCGAGATCGACGTCCCCGGGATCTCCGCGACGCTGTGCGAGGCCGCCTTCTCCGAGTGCGACGGCCTGGAGATGACGATGGACGTCAAAACCATCCGCGAGGGCGGCAACAACACGCGCCAGATCCGCCTCGCCGGCGCGGTGAGCTACGGACAGGTGACGTTGAAGCGCGGCATGACCGCGAGCTTCGACCTCTGGGACTGGTTCGACGCGCAGCAGCACGCCACCCCGCGCCAGCTTCGCAGCGACTACCGCGGCGAGGTGAAGATCGTCCTCCTCTCGCCCGACCGCCAGGAGCAGGCCCGTTTCCTCCTCAAAAAATGTCTCCTCACCAAGCTCAAGGCGCCGGCGCTGAACGCCAAGGACGGCGTCGTGGCGATCGAGGAGATGCAGCTCACCTATGAGTCGCTGACCTTGCAGCGGCCCGGCGGAGGTGCGTGATGCCTGAGCTGGCCAAAGCGGAGCTGCGCGAGCTCGACGCGAAGATGGAGAAGCAGATCAACGATGACAAGTGGACGAAGGTGCAGTTCAACCCGGACACGCTCAAGATCACCTACGCGAACCAGATCCAGGCGCCGTCCGGCACCGGCGACCAGCGCGGCCCGCAGGCGCAGCAGTTCGTCGGCGCGGGCACCACCAAGCTCGCGGTGCAGCTCTATTTCGACGTCACCCAGGACCTCGGCCAGGGGCTGCCCGACGTGATCGACGTCCGCAAGCTCACCCAGCGCGTCGCCTACTTCATCACCCCGTTGGGCGATCCGCCGAACAACCCGAAGACGTTCAAGCCGCCGCTCACCCGCTTCGCCTGGGGCTCGTTCCAGTTCGACGGCATCGTCGAGGCGATGGAGGAGACGCTCGAGCTGTTCTCGTTCGAAGGGCGTCCGCTGCGCGCTTCGATCACCATGACCATCTCGCAGCAGAAGATCACCACCTTCACTTTCAATGACGCCGCCGAGCCGCCGGGCGTGCAGCGGCGCAACCGGCCGGCCGCCGGCACGCAGCCGCAGACCGCGGCGCCGCAGGGCTCGAACCTGCAATCGATGGCCGCCGCGCAGCCGGGCGGCACGGGTGGCGGCTGGCAGTCGGTCGCGGCGGCGAACGCCATCGAGAACCCGCGCATCCTGCAACCCGGCCAACTGATCGATTTCAGTCTCCAGGCCCCAGCACAGATCGAATAGGCGCAGATCGAAGAGGAGCTTGCGATGGCGACCGTGATCAACGAAGCAACGCTCGAGCCGAAAGCGGAGCCTCCCGGGGAGCCGGGAGCCGCGAAGAGCGGCGGTGGTGGTGACGACAAGCTCGCTCCCGGCATGCAGCGCGAGATCGAAAAGATGATGCACCGGGCGAAGCAACGCGCGGCGCGGCTGTTCGCCCACTGAGAGAGACCGATGGCAGACAACGGCTCCACCGGCGTCAAGGCGACCCGTCCGAAGATCATCGTGGCCGGGAAGGAAGACGTCGACCTCTCGCAGGCGCTCCTGAGGATGTCGGTGCGCGAAACCGTGCACGGCCTCTTCGCCGCGGAGCTGCGCCTCGGCAACTGGGGACCGAAGAACGACTCGGTCGGCTTCCTCTATTTCGACCGCAAGAAGCTCGACTTCGGCAAGGCGGTGCAGATCAAGCTCGACGACGACCTGCTGTTCGACGGCCGCGTCTCGGCGCTCGAAGCCGAGTTCGGCGAGGGGAGCTCGCCGGAGCTTGCGATCCTGCTCGAAGACAGCTTCCAGGACCTGCGGATGACCCGCCGCACGCGCACCTTCACCGAGTCGAGCGACGCCGACGTGATCCGCAAGGTGGCGGGCGATCACGGCCTCCAGACCGACGTCGACATGCAGGGGCCGACCCACAAGGTGCTGGCGCAGGTGAACCAGAGCGACCTCGCGTTCCTCCGCGAGCGCGCCCGTTCGGCGGGAGCCGAGCTGTGGCTCGACGGCGGCAAGCTCTCCGCCAAGCCGCGCACCGGCCGCACCGGCACCGCGATCAAGCTCAAGTACGGCGCCGACCTGCGCGAATTCACCGCGCTCGCCGACCTCGCCCACCAGCGCACCAGCGTCAACGTCTCGGGCTGGGACGTCAAGGGCAAGAAAGCCATCGCGCAGCAGGCCGACGACGCGGCCGTCCAGAACGAGCTGGGGAGCGATACGAGCGGCGCCAGGATCCTCCGCGACGCTTTCGGCGAGCGCAAGGAGTCGATCGCCCACCTGGTGCCGCTCACCGCCGACGAGGCGCGCGCCCAGGCCGAGGCACGGTTCCGTGACGCCGCGCGGCGCTTCCTGGTGGGCCGCGGCCTCGCGCAGCCGAACGGGAAATTGCGCGTCGGCACCTGGGTCGAGCTCGACGGCCTGAGCACGCTCTTCAACGGCAAGTACTACCTGGCCGAGGTGCATCACGTGTTCGACGGCACGGGAGGGTTCCGCAGCGAGCTCACCGTCGAGCGGCCCGGCCTGGGGAAGAGCGAATGAACGGTCTCGAGATCCTCCTGCACGCCGATCCCGGCTCCGGGACCTCCGGCGTGCACAGCCGCTGGTACGGCGTCTACCCGGCGCTGGTCAGCGACATCAAAGACCCCGAGTCGACCGGGCGGGTGAAAGTCACCCTCCCCTGGTCGCCCGACAACGGCAGCGAGCGCTACGAGGTGTGGGCGCGCCTCGCCACGCTGATGGGCGGCAACAACCGCGGGAGCTGGCTCATCCCCGACGTCAACGACGAGGTGCTCGTCGTCTTCGAAGCGGGCGACGTGCGGCGGCCCTACGTCATCGGCGGCCTGTGGAACGGCAGCGACGCGCCGCCCGAGTCGATGGACGGCTCCGGCAGCAACAACAAGAAGGTCCTGCGCTCGCGCAACGGAGTGAAGATCACCCTCGACGACCAGCAGGGCCAGGAGCAGTTCATCGCCGAGACCCCGGGCGGCCAGAAGGTGACGCTCAAGGACGGCCCCGGCTCGGTCGAGATCGCCGACAGCAACGGCAATTCGATCAAGATGGAGGCGAGCGGCATTACCCTCACCACCTCCGCCGTCGTCACCATCAACGCCAGCACGCTGAACGTCTCGGCCTCGGCGGTCTCGGTCAACGCCGGATCGTCCACTTTCAGCGGCACCGTGATGGCGCAGACCGTCATCACGCCGAGCGTCGTCGGCGCCACCTACACGCCCGGCGCGGGGAACATCTGGTGAGCCAATTGATTCAGGAACGCCACGTCGAGTGGACCTCTCCGGCCGCGCTGTGGGACGGTTTCAACGGCGCCACCACGGCCGATCAGCGGCGCATCTTCCGCACGCCCGCCCTCCTGCGCTTCGCGAGCGACTCCTTCATGCAGGACTTCCTCGGCCTGATGCAGGTCGAGCCGCAGCGCCTCTCCGAGCTGCTGGCGGTGCCGGAGAAGTGGACCAACCCGCTGCCCACCCCGGAGACATCGGCGCCGCCGGCGCCGGTCTCCGGCCTGCGCCTCCGTCTCGCGCAGGCGCGCAACTCCATCGTCCGGCGCATCGAGGCGCGCAAGGGCATCGTGCGCACCACCGGGTGGAACGACGCGCCGCCGCAGCAGCCGCTCAAGCTGTACCACCCGGCGCACCAGCGCTACTACCTGGTCGCCGCCTGCCTGGTCTGCCGCACCCTGGGTCTGCCGGACCGGCCGCTCAACACCGGCGCGCAGGAGCGGGCCACGTTCGTCCTCCGCTGGCTGCGCCCGCGCGCCGGCGCGGCGGCGGTCAACCCCGATCCGCTCCAGTGCGACGAGCTTGCCTTCGTCGGCGGCGCGTGGCAGAGCGTCGCCGATCCGGCGAAGCTGCAACCGGGCGAAGAGCAGAACCCGCTCTCGCCGCTCACCTACGTCGAGCGCGACGGCCGCAAGCGCCGCCTGTTCAACGGTTTCATTCCGGTGGGGAAGCGCGACGCGCTGCTCGGCGCCCGCAAGCCACCGGCTTCCGCCACCCCGCCGCCGCCACCCGTCGACACCCGCCGCCTCCTGCTCAAGCAGCAGGTCATCGGACCGTGGAACGAGTTGGAGGAGCTGGCCAGGCGCGCCGTGACATCGTCGAATTACGAACCGAGGTTCGGCGGTCCGGACCCCGGCCCGAAGCCGAAAAAGGATGCGATCCAGAGGGCGAACGAGCAGATCCGGATGATCGCCTGGTACCTGCTGCTCGACCTCTCGCACTGGCTGGAGACGAACGCGCCAGCCGTCTGGGCCGCCCTGCAACCGGGCGGCTCTCCGGGGGCGCTCCCGGGCGCGGAGCTCGCGCTCTACAACACCCTGGGCGCGCTCACCTCCGCGGGGCAGACGCTGCACGACGCGCTGGCCCAGATCCGTGCCTTCGAGACATCGCTCGAAGCCACCACGCACATCTTCCGGGAGGGACAGCCGGGCTGGCCCACGGTCGCCTTCCAATTCGTGACCGCGACGCTCGGCGGCCCAGCCGGCCTGACCGGCACGGCGACGCGCGGGGATCTGGAGGACAAGCTCGCCGCCGTGCTCGCCGCTCCGCCCGCGGGTCTGCCGGCGCCGCTCCTCACCCGCCTGGCCACCATCCCGTTCGACTCGCCCTGGCTCACCATCCGCTGCGTGCTGGAGCGGCCGAATTGCGCGGCGTTGAGCGAGCCGGTGGTGAGCGATCCCACGGCCGCGTTCCAGCTCGCCGCCTTCTTCGATCCCGACGCCCCGGCGCGGCCGATCTCGATCAGCATGCCGGCGGACACGACACCCGCCGGCCTGCGCAAATTCGACAAGAACACCGCCTTCGTCCTCTCCGACGTGCTGTGCGGCCAGGTCAGCAAGCTCAAAAGCCTTTCCTTCCTCGATCTGATCCTCGCCGTGCTCCCCTTCCCGCTGCACCAGGACCTGAGCGTCAGCGATCCCGCGCCATGCAGCGAGTCGGGAGACGGCGTCGGCATGGTCTGCTCGTTCTCGCTGCCGATCATCACCATCTGCGCGCTGATCCTGCTGATGATCATCGTCAAGCTGCTCGACATCGTCCTCTACTGGATGCCGTTCTTTCAGATCTGCCTGCCGCTGCCGAAGAAGGAGGGGACCTGAGCATGGACGCCGGACAGCTCTACGGCCGCGGCATGGCGTTTCCGCCGCACGTCGGCGCCGACGGGCGCATCGCCTGGTCGGAAGGGGAGACCAACATCCGCGAGGCGATCGAAATCGTGCTGCGCACCGAAGAGCGCGAGCGCATCAACCTGCCGTCGTTCGGCGCCGGGCTGCGGCGCTTCCTGTTCGAGCCGAACACCGTGGCGACCCGCTTCCAGATCGAGGACCGCATCACCAAGGCGCTGCAACAGTGGGAGCCGCGGATCACCGTCAAGTCCGTCGAAGCCGAAGAAGACCCGCGCGATCCGCAAGCGGCGATCGTGACCATCCACTACCAGCTCGTCGCCACGCAGGGAACTGCGCAGGTGGCGATCAACGTGAAGCTGGCGGGCTGAAAGGGGTTATCTGAGGAGACTGCGATGCCGGTGACACTGCCCAAGATCGACGACCGCCGCTACGACGACCTGCTCGGCGAGGCCATCGCGCGGATTCCGGTGCACACCCCGGAATGGACCAACTTCAACCGCAGCGACCCCGGCGTCACTCTCATCGAGGTCTTCGCCTTCCTCACCGAGAGCCTGTTCTACCGCGCCAACCTGATTCCGGACCGCAACCGCAAGCGGTTCCTGCAGCTCCTGCGCATCCCGCTGCAGACCGCGACGCCGGCCCAGGGGCTGGTGACGATCGCCAACCAGGCGCCGTCGCCCGATCCGCAGCCGGTGGTGCTCGGCGACGGCGTCGAGGCGCGCTCCGGCCAGGTGCCGTTCCGCACCACCCGCGGCCTCGACGTGCTGCCGGTCGAAGGGCGGCTGTGGGTGAAGCAGAAGGTCGACGCGCCGTCGCCGGAGCTGAAGAGCTACTACCAGCAGCTCTACGCCTCCTACCGTGGCACGCCGGCCGGCATCGAGCCGCAGCTCTATGAAGCGGTCCCCTTCCCGGCGCGCGACGGCACGGCCGTCGATCTGGGCGGCACGGTCGACAACTGCCTCTGGCTGGCTCTTCTGATGCGCGAAGCGGACGCCCGCACCGGCCTCACCCCCGACCTCATGCGGCAGCGCATTGCCAACCGCACCCTCTCGCTCGGCGTCGTGCCGTCGGTCGAGGACAGCGGCGCCACGCTCCCGGCCGGCCGCGCCTTCGGCGCCGCCGCGGCCGCCGCGCTCCGCGTCGAGGCGCCGAACGTCCCGGCGAGCGGCGGGCTGCCGGAAACGGCCGCGGACCGCGTCCCCGAGTATCGCGCGCTTGCCGTCTCGGCCGACGGCGACCTCTTCTCGGTGCCGGGGATCGCCGACGTCACCCTGCCCGATGCGTCGTCGCTCGTGCTGTGGAACAACATCGATCCGCTCGAAGCAGGGGTCGACGCCCTGCCGCCGGCGATCGAGGACCAGGCGGTCAGCGACCGCATCATCACCTGGCTGCGCATCAGCCCTTCGACCACGGCAGCGGCGCGCTTCCTCTGGATGGGCATCAACGCCGTGCCGGTCACCCAGAGCGCGCAGATCGTCAACGAGCTGCTGCCCGACGGCACCGGCGAGCCCGAGCAGGTGGTCAAGCTCTCGCGGCCTCCCGTGCTGCCCGGCAGCGTGACGGTGACGGTGACAACGTTCCAGACACCCCAGGGACAGACGGGCGTCTGGCAGGAGATCGACGACCTCGGCGCGGCGGGCGCCGAGGTGCCGGTGCCCGATCCCCGCATCGCGCCGGGCGGGCCGAAGCCGCCGAACGGGACGTCGGAGCGAGCTCAGGTGTTCGCGCTCAACGCCGAAGCGGGCGAGATCCGGTTCGGCGACGGCGCGCACGGCGCCCGCCCGCCGGCCGGCGCCAAGATCCGCGCCTCCTACGAGTATTCGCTCGGCGCCCAGGGCAACGTCGGCGCCGGAACGATCAACAGCTCGCCGGTGCTTCCCGAGGGATTCAAGGTCGCCAATCCGGTCGCGGCCTGGGGCGGCGCCGACTCCGAAGCCGTCGCGGACGGCGAGAAGCAGATCGCGCACTACCTCCAGCACCGCGACCGCCTGGTCACCGCGGACGACTTCAGGACCATCACCCTGCGCACGCCCGGCGTCGCGATCGGCCGCGTCGAGGTGCTGCCCTGCTACCAGCCCGGCTTCGGCGGCGCCGAGGTGCCGGGCGCCGTGACGCTGATGCTCATCCCGGTGACCGATCCGCAGCAGCCGGACGCGCCGCTGCCGCGCCGCGACTTCCTCGACGCCGTCTGCCGCTATCTCGATCCGCGCCGGCTGGTCACCACCCAGATCTTCCTGCGCGGTCCCGACTACCAGGGGATCTGGATCTCGCTCGGCATCAAGGTCGCCGCCGGCTTCAACGAGTCGCAGATCGGCGAGGCGGTCAAGCAGGACATCCTGACCTTCCTCGCGCCGACGGCCGGCGGGCGCGAGACGCTGCCGGACGATCCGGCGCTCCTCTTCGACGCCGACGGAGTCGCGAACGGCTGGAAGCTCGGCAAGCCCGTCGTCGCGCTGGAGCTCGCGGCAGTGGCGAACCGCACCCGCGGCGTCGACTTCGTGCTCGGCGACGTGCTGCTCGCCCGCGAGGACGGCACGCCCGTCGCGAGCCTCGACCTGACCGGCCTCCAGCTTCCGCGCGTCCTCGGCATCCGCGTCACCAACGGTCCGGCGGCGAGCCTCGACGACCTGCGCGGCACGAAGGCCGGCGGCAGCACGCAGGCACCGGCGATCGTGCAGATCCCGGTCATCCCGGAGGAGTGCCGCTGATGGACGCCAACGGCACCCGCTTCCACCTCCTGCTCGGCCGCGGCGACTGGGGCGGACGCTGCCGGACGGATCTGGGCCGTCCGCTCGAAGAGGCGTTTTTCGTTTCGGAGAACGGGGGCGAAGCCGACGTCTCTTGGGATGCGAAGCGCAACGAGCTGACCCTCGGCCGGCGCGTCTTCTTCTTCCGCTCCGCTCCGGGCAACCGGCCGGTGCGGCCGGAGCAGCGGCGCGGCGCGGCGATGGACCGCTTCGGCAACGTCTACTGGATCTCCGCCGACCGCACCGAGATCCTGGTGAATTCCGCCGCGACCCGCGAGACGACGCATTTCTGGTCGTCGCCCGACGCCTGCCGGCGGCCCTGCGGCGTCTCGGACAGCGATGCCTTCGGGGGCTTCAGCGCCCTTCCGGACCTGCCGGGCGACAGCGCGGAGCCGATCGTGCTCTCCGGCCTCGCCGTCACGACGCAGCACTACCTCGTCGCCGGCACGCTCGATCCCGCCGGACTTCTCGTCTTCGATCTGCAGACCGGCGGCGAGCCGCGGCAGCTTCTCTGGCCGGTCGTTCCCGTCAATCCAACACCAGTGCCCTTCGCGCCGTTCGACCTGTCGGCCGCGAACGACGGCGGCGTGTTCATTCTCGACAGCCAAAACTGGCGCGTCTGGCGGCTCGACCGCACCTTTGCGGTCGTCGCGGTCCTCGGCAGCGGCGGCGCGGCGCCGGCGGCCCGGCCGGAGGACTTCACGGCGGTCGACGGCAGCCCCTCGCACGCCGCGGTCCCCGCGGCGGTCACGCTCGACCTGGCGATCCCGGTCGCCGCGGCCAACCCGGTCGCGATCGCCGCTCTCCCGGATGGCTCGTTCCTTCTGCTTGACAGCCCGCCGGGCGCGGCGTTCTCGAACATCCTGCGCTACCAGGGCGGCGCGCAGGCCGGCACCGGCGTTTCAACCGCCGCGGCCACCGCGCTGGTGGACCTGGACCTCCGCGCGGCTTTCCGCCTGCTCGGCCACGACTTCGCGTACGTCGAGACCGATCAGACCGAGCGGACCGATCTGCTCTACGTCGTCGGCCAGGACGGCGACCAGGCGTTCGTCTTCCAGCTCACCCTGAAGGGGGAGCAGATCGTCCTCGAGCCGCTCGCCGACTTCGTGCCGCTGCGCCTGTTCGGCGGCAAGGCCTTGATCGTCGGACCCGGCTCCGGCCAGGCCTTCTACGACATCGAGGACCGCTGGGTGCCGCTGGTGGCGCAGCGCCGCGCGCGTTTCGCGCCAACGGCGGTGCTCAGCGTGCAGAGCCTGGACGGCAAGCAGCCCGACTGCGTCTGGCACCGGCTGCTGCTCGACGCCTGCATCCCGCCGGAGTGCGAGGTCGCCGTCGCGAGCCGTGCCGGCAACGACCCGGCTCTGCTGCCGTCCGCCGCCTGGAACGACGAGCCGGCCCTGCTGCGCCGCGCGACCGGCTCCGAGCTGCCCTGGGAGACGGCGGAGCGCGCCGCCGGCATCGACACCTGGGAGCTCCTGTTCCAGCGCGCCAAGGGGCGCTATCTCGAGCTGCGCCTCACCCTCTCCGGCAGCGGACGCAGCACGCCGCGCCTGCGGGCGCTCCGCGCCTGGTACCCGCGTTTCTCCTACCTCGACCACTATCTGCCGGCGGCCTACCGCGAGAACGCCGCATCGGCCTCGTTCCTCGACCGCTTCCTGGCGAATTTCGAAGGGTTTTTCACCAACATCGAGGATCGTATCGCCGCGGTCGAGCTCCTCCTCGACGTGCGCAGCGCGCCAGCCGAAGCGCTCGAATGGCTGGCGAGCTGGTTCGATGTCGCGCTCGATCCGGTGTGGGACGAAACCCGCCGCCGCCTGTTCCTCCGCCACGCCACCGACTTCTTCGAATGGCGCGGCACCGTCCCCGGACTGATGATGGCGCTGCGGCTGGCGCTCGACGACTGCCCCGGCGACTCGATCTTCGACATCGAGCCGGCGCGCAGCCCGGCCATCCGCATCGTCGAGAAATTCAGCACCCGCGTCATCCCGGGAGCCGTCTATCGTGGGATGGCCGCGACGAGCGAGATCGACGGTCTGCCACTGCGTCCGCAGCAGGGCGCCTGGGACCCGTCGCAGGGCGCGGCCGCCCTCGAACGCCGCTACACCGAGCTGACCGGGCGCCAGTACACGGCGCAGGCGCCGGACCGCCGGACCGATCCCGCCGGCTGGGCGGCGTGGGTGGACTTCTCGCGCCAGACGCTCGGCTTCGTGCCGCAGGCGGTGGCCGGCGATCCGGTGGACACCGATCTCTGGCGCCGGCTCCTCCAGGGGCGCTACCCGAGCCTCGCCGCGCTCAACGAAGCCTGGCGCTCCTCGTACAGCGACTGGTCGGAGATCCCGCTGCCGGCCGCCCTGCCGCGCCGCGCCGCGGCGCTCAACGACTGGCTGCTGTTCGAGGGGGTCGTCCTGCCGTCCCGCGCGGCGGCGCACCGGTTCACCGTCTATCTGCCGCAATCGCAGCTCATGGCCGACGACCAGCGGCTCGCTCTCGCCTTCCGCGTCGCCGGCCTGGAGAAGCCGGCCCACACCAGCTTCGACGTCAAGCTCTACTGGGCGTTCTTCCGCGTCGGCGAAGCGCGCCTCGGCACCGACACCCTCGTCGACGTCGGCGGCCGTTCGCCCGCCTTCCTGAGCCCGTTCGTCCTCGACCAGAGTTTTCTCGGCTCCGGCTACCTCGCGCCCGATCGCCAGAGCCGTGCAGGAGGATTCCGATGACCACATTCGCGCTGCCCGCGTCCGCCGTCGAAGCCAAAGCGCCGGACCCGACGAAGCACGTCAACTACACGCTGGGCATGATCCTCGGCGTCGACGACTTCAACCAGGAATTCGCCTGGCTCTCCGGCCGCGACCGCTGGCTGGCCCGCGACGCCATCGGCTACGGCACCCTGTGCGGGCTCCTGGTGTCGACCGATACGGTGGCGAAAGGGCCGCGGCTGCTGGTGTCGAGCGGCTCCGCCCTCACCCCGCGCGGCCAGCTCGTCTGCGTCAAGCCGGCCCAGTGCGCCTCTCTCAACGACTGGCTGGCGGCGAACCAGGCGAGCCTCCCGGCGCTCGTCGGCTCGCCGCCGGCGTCGACGCTGTCGCTCTATCTCACGCTCTGCTATCGCGACTGTCCAGTCGATCCGGTGCCGATCCCGGGCGAGCCCTGCCGCTCCGAGGACGAGCTGCTGCAACCCTCGCGGCGGGTCGACGCCTTCGCGCTGGAGCTGCGCACGGAGCCGCCGAACCAGCAGGAGGAGGACGCGATCGTCGAATTCGTCCGCTGGCTGCGCGCCCTCACCGTGGGCGGCGGCGGACCGTACGCGAGCGTCGACGCCTTCGCGCAGACGTTGCGGAGCGCCGTGCAGGTCGCGGGCTCGGTGTCTTCGCCGCCGGCCTCACCGTTGTCCTCGCCGCCGGCCTCGCCGCCGTGCGCCTCCGGCGGCATCCACTTCAACTTCGGCTCGCCGCTCCTCTCGCTGCGTCTCGATCCGGCGTTCGCCGCCGACTACTGGCGCGCCGCCCTGCGCGTCTGGATCGAAGAGATCCGGCCGCGCGTCCACGCCCTCTGCACCGCCGGCTGCGGTTGCGCCGGCTGCTCCGGGCAGAGCACCGATCCCTGCCCGCCGGACGACTGCCTGCTCCTGGCTCGCATCTACGTGCCGGTGATCAACGTCCCCGGCGGCGGGTGGCTCGTCGACGACAAGCGGGCCGTCTACGTCGACGATTCGAAGCGGCCGCTCCTCGCCCACCTGCGGCTGTTGCAGGAGTGGGCGTTCGGAGAGCAGGTGGCGCTCCCGCTCTCTCCGCTCTCTTCCCCCCTCGCGCCCGTCGCTCCCATCGCTCCTATCGTCCCCATCGTGCCCCACGGGCCGGTGGCCACCATCGTCGCCGCCGGCATCGTCGGCGACAACTTCGTGCAGCCGCCGGTGCTGAGCAAGCTCTCCGCCACCCTCGCTCCGCCGAGCCGTCTGAAGCTCACCTTCACCGGCTACGCCCCGCCCGACGCGACGCGGCAGTACGTCATCAAGGCCATGGCCCTGAGCGGCGCCCTGAGGAGCAAGATCCTCAACCCGACCATCGTCTCCGACGGATTCGACAACGGCGGCTTCTTCCTGAAGATCACGAACGGCGCACAGCCCATCGCCGACGCGACCTTGCAGAAGATGCGGTTCATGGTTGAAGTGACCTGCGTGCAATAGGAGCGAGCGATGGCAACCGATCTGTTCACTCCCATCCTGAACGACCGCACCCGGTCGGTGCGCTTCTTCAACGGCCGCCTGCTGTCGGGCGAAGCGATGACCGACGAGCAGAGCGGCCAGCGCGCCGCCCGCGCGCTGCTGGCGCAGGCGGTGGGCGACGGGATCGCCCAGGGCTACGGCGTCACCGAAGCGGTCCGTTCGAGCAGGGTCCAGTCGCCGGTCGTCTCGGTCACCGCGGGCGTCGCGATCAACCGCCGCGGCGAGATCCTGCTGCTCGCGAGCGATACCGAGGTGAATCTCGTCCGTCCGACACATCCGGCGACGGCTCCGGCGAGCCTCTTTCAGGCCTGCACGCCGCCGCAGCAGGGGGTCTATGTCGCCGATGCGGGCGTCTATCTGCTGACCGTCTGCTCGATCGGCGCGGCCAACGGCCTCGCCTCATCGAGCGGTGCCGGAGGCAGTGTCGGCGTCCAGACGAGCTGCAACGCCAAATACATCGTCGACGCCGTGCAATTCCGCCTGCTCGAGCTGCCGGTCGACGACGCGACGCTCCTCGACGTCGCCCGCCTGCGCAATCTCGTCGCCTACCAGTGCTTCGGCGTCGACGGCCTGCTCGACTTCGCGCACGATCCCTTCGGCACGGCCGGCCCGCCGCACACCCTGCTCGACGACCTGCGCGACACCAAGCAGCTCACCGACTGCGACGTCCCGCTGGCGCTGCTGTACTGGACCGCCACCGGCGGGATTCAGTTTCTCGATCTGTGGTCGGTGCGGCGGCGGGTGACGAGGACGAGCATGCCGCTCCATCCGCTGCTGACCGACCAGCGGCTGGCCACGGCCGAGGCGATGGTGCAGCAATTCAGGGAGCAGCTCGACTCCATCCTGAAAACCGCCTCGCCGCTCGGGACGTTTCGCGCGAAGACGAGCTTCCGCTGGCTCCCGCCGGCCGGAATCGTGCCGGTCGCGGACGGCACCGGGGCGGCCGGATTCGCGGTCGATACGTTCTTTTCCGGCAAGACGTGGAACCGGCACAGGACCTGGACCAATCCGATCTACATGGAAAGCGGCAGGCTCGAAGCGCTGCTGCGCGCCGCGGCGCACTACCCGCCGATCGACCTTGACGACAAGGAGATGCTCTGGCTCTACTCGGTGCGCAGGATCACCCGCGCGCCGTCGCGCACCCTGTCGCGCGCGCTGTTCGGAGCACGCGCCGCGCCAACGTACGCCGTCTTCGCCAACGCCAACCTGCCGTTCTACGGCGAGCCGCGCTTCGACCGCGAGCACTGGAGCTACGCGAATTTCCTGTAGCTCAACGGAGGATCCATGCCCACGATCACGACCACAGCAGTCAACCCAGGCGATCTGATCACCGCCGAGCTGATGAACGAGATTCTACGGAGACTGAAGGCGCTGGAAGGTGCTGCGGTCGCCGTGCCTGATGTGTCGAAGGCAGTCAGCCTCGCCGAAGTCCAGTCGGCTCTTGAGGGAAACCTTCTTCATCTTGGCCTCGTGTTTAATTCCGAGGGCAGAGCTATTGATCTTAACAAGTTCCACTCTTCCAGGCAGGCCACGGACTTCGTCACGTGGCAAATCCCTCAACCCCTTACGTCAGTGCCGCCTGGCAGCTTGGTTCACATTGGTATCACCCTGCCGCCATGAGCGTCTCACTGGACCGGGGCACCACCATCGGAACGCTGCGGCTCCTCGCCGCCGCGGCGGATCCGCACACTCTCCGCATGCGCGGTGGGACGGTCCTCGGGACGCTCGACCTCCAACCCCCGGCGATGCCGGAGCAGTCGATTCTCTGCATCCGCCGGCTGCACGATCCGCTGCCGGGAGGGATCGACCTGCGCTCCTCGGCGGCGCCGCGGCCGGCGGCGTGGGAGGTGGCGATGCGCGGCGCGGTCGGCGACGCGATGCGCCGTGCGGCGCGGCCGGCGCTCGGTCCGGTGCCGGCGAGCACCGAGGCCGTGCTCTTCGCCGACCGCGCCGAGCTCCTCGCCTGCGCGGCGCGCGATGCCCTGCGCGGAGCGCTCGCGCTCCACTGGTGGTGGACCCACCTTCTCGGCGGCGAGCGCTCCCATGCCGCGGTGGTGCGCGAGTGGATGCGCGCGCCGGCCTACGTTCCGGCGGCCGTGGAGCTGCTCGCCGCCTGGCGCGAGATCGCCGCCTTCGCGCTGACCCTCGCGCCGCCTGACGCCGTGCGCCTGCTCGAAGCCGTGCTCCGCGTGCACGCCCTGCCGGCGCCGGCTTTCCATCTCGTCGCGGCGTTGACCGCGACCTCCGCTCCCTCTCCGCCGCGGCCGGCGGCGGAGGCTGCGCTGCCGCCGTGGCGCACGGTCGTTGCCGATCTCGCGCCGGTGCTGACGGCGCTGCCGATCGAGGCGCAGAGCTTCATCGCCGTCGCGCTGATGCTCCGCCGCGCCCCGGCGCTGGCGCGGAGCGAACGTTTCGTGCGCGAGTCCGTCGCGTGGATCGAAAGCGAAAAGCGGGGGGACCGATCGCGCGGCGTGCCCGTCGCGCCGCGCGCGGCGGATCACCGCGCGGAATCTCTCAGAAGGGATTTGGCAAGCGGCACCGTTAGAGCCTCACCCCCGTCCCCTCTCCCATCCCCTCCCGCCACCCGGGAGAGGGGCGCCTCCGCCCGTCCCTTGGCGACACGGTCAGACGTACAATTCCCCCCTCTCCCGGGGGTTGGGAGGGCGATGGGAGAGGGGGGCCAGGGGGGTGAGGCTCCAACGGTGCCGCTTGCCGAACACCTTCCCGATGCCGTCGCGCCGGGGCCGCCGCCGGTCGACTTCGAGATCGCCATCGACTCCGATTTTGCCGGCGTCTTCTTCCTCCTCAACGTCGGCATCACCCTCGGCCTCTACAGCGACTTCACCTCGCCGGTGCAATGCGGTATCGATCTCGACATCTGGAATTTCCTGGCGCTGACAGGCAGCGCGTTGCTCATTCCCCCTCTCCCGGGCGGCGGGAGGGGGTGGGAGAGGGGGTTAGGGGGTGAGGGCCCCAACGGCGCGGCTTTCCAATCCGATCCAATCCGGCCGCTTCTCGCGACGCTGGCGAACCGGAAGGAAGGCAAGTCGCCTTCCTGGCTGGGGGAAGGGCCGAAGGCCCGGGCTTCCTCAGCCCAGGGCAACGCCCTGGGTTGGGAGGGCGGTCTTTCCGCCCCCCTCACCGTCTGGCTCGCCGCCACCGTCGAGCGCATCCGCGAACGCCTCGCCCTCGCCGGCCTCGACGACCCGTCGCGCGTCGTGTGCCGCTACGGGCGCGTCACCACCACGCCGGCGCATCTCGACGTCCACTTTTCCCTGGCCGCGCATCCGATCGACATCCGGATGGCCGGCCTCGACCGCGACCCGGGGTGGATTCCCGCGGCAGGACGCCATGTTGCATTCCATTTCGACTGACCGCCGCGCGCCGCTCTCCGGCGGATCGTTCGCCGCGCTTCCGGAGAGCGCGGCGACGCACTTCAGGCTCTGCTTCCTCGCCGCCGTCCTCCACGTGCTCGATCAACTCTCCCGCAATCTCGGCTCGCTCGACGAGGTCCTCGAGCAGTTCCCTTTCCTGCGCACCTACCTCGACGAGATCGAACGTCTGGGCGGCGCCGACGCCCCTTCGGCCGCGGCCACGGAAGAGTGGATCGGTGCCGTCCGGCGGTGGGAGCGCGCCGTCGAGACCCATCTGCCGCTGCGCGCGCTCCGCGAAGCGCTCGGCCTCGACGACGGCGCGGTCACGCTGCTCTTCGTCATCGGTCTGATCGAGGAAGATCCGCGTTTCGGTTTCGTCATCGAATGCTCGCAGCCGGTCTCGCAGGGCCAGCATCGCCCGACTCTCGGACTGCTCACCGCTTGGTGGCGCGGCCCCGCTGCGGTCACCGCGGTCACCGCGGCCACCGCGGTCGGCCACGTCCGCGACGGCGTGCGGACCCTCCTCGACAGCGGCCTGATCCAGGCGGTCAACGGCGACGCGCCGCGGCTGCAATGGGTGTTCCAGAGCCCGCCGGTGGTGTGGGACGCGCTGCGCGGCGAGATGCGGAGCGCGCCGGCGCCGTGGCTCCGCTTCACACCCGCGCACGAGCTGCCGGATGCCGCGGCGCTCGTCGTCGCCGAGCCGCTGCGCCGGGCCAGCGCAGCAATTCCGGCGCTCTTGCGCTCGGGCGAGGTGAAAGCCGTCGTCGTTCGCGGGCCGCGGCACAACGGGCGCCGCACCCTCGTGCGCGCTCTCGCCGGCGCGCTCGGCCGCGGCGTGCTCGAAATGCGCGGCCCGCTGCGCGCCGACGACGAGCGGTGGCCGCTGGTGACGACGCTGGCGACGCTCTCCCATGCCATGCCGCTCGTCGTCCTCGATCTCGCGCTCGGCGAAACCGCGGAGCTGCCACGGCTCGCGGCCGGCGATTCCCCGGTCGCCGTGGTGCTCGGCAGGCACGGCGCCGTGACCGGCGAGGCGGTGGCCGGAGCGCTCACGCTGACCATGGAGATGCCCGGCCCGGACGAGCGCCTCCTCCTCTGGCAGACCGCGCTCGCCGCGCCTCGTCCCGTGGACGACCCGGAGGACTCGGCCGCGCTCGCCCGCCGTTTCCGGATGACCAGCGGCAACATCCGCACCGTCGCGGCGCTCGCCCGCTCCTATGCCCTGCTCGAAGAGCGCCGCCGCGTCACCGCCGCCGACGTCCGCGTCGCCAGCCGCGCCCTGCATCGCGACATCGAGACGCTGGCCACCTGTCTGCCGGCTTCCGGGGGATGGGAGAGCCTCGGCGCCACGCCTGAAACGCTTGCCGAGCTGCGCAATCTCGAAGCCCGCTGCCGCCATCGCGAGCAGATCCAACGCCACGTCGGCCCCACTCTCGGACGCCAGCTCAACTGCGGCGTGCGCGCTCTCCTCACCGGACCGAGCGGAACCGGCAAGACCCTGGCGGCCAAGCTCCTCGCCTCCACGCTGCAAATGGATCTCTATAGGCTCGATCTCGCCTCGGTCGTCAACAAGTACATCGGCGAGACGGAGAAGAGCCTCGATCAGCTCTTCTCGCGCGCCGAGGAGCTCGACGTCATCCTGCTCATCGACGAGGGCGACGCCCTGCTCACTCAGCGCACCGCCGTGCAGAGCGCCAACGACCGCTATGCGAACCTCGAGACCAATTTCCTGCTGCAACGGCTGGAGTCGTTCGAGGGCGTGCTGCTGGTCACCACCAACGCCGCCAACCGCATCGACTCCGCGTTCCAGCGGCGCATGGACGTGGTGGTGGAATTCCGCCTGCCCAGCCCGCAGGAGCGCTGGCTGATCTGGCAGCTCCACCTGCCGCCGGAGCATCACGTCGCGGCGGCCTGGCTGCAGGAAGCCGCGGTCCGCTGCGCGATCAGCGGCGGCCAGATCCGCAATGCCGTCCTCCATGCCTCGCTGCTCGCGCTCGACGAAGGGCGCCCCGTGGCGACCGCGCACGTCGAGCTCGCCCTGCATCGCGAATACCGGAAGACCGGAGCCGTCTGCCCGCTCCCGCAACCTTGACCCACCGCCACGAAACCGCCACGAAACCGCCATGGATGAAACGACCGATCCTCACCGCACCGCCGACGCCCTGAGCGCCAACGTCCGCGACCTCGAGGCCGAGCTCGAATGGTTCGCCGCCGTGCTCGAGGCGCGCCTCCAGGCCTACTTCGGCACCGGCGCGCCGCGGCGGGAGATGCCGGACCTGCCGCCGCCGACGCTCGACGGCAGCACTTCCTGCTATGCCGCATTCCTGCGCGAGCACGCGGTGCCGCCGGCAACGCGCCTGGTGATCCTGCTGGCGCTCATCCCCCACGTGCGGCCGCAGTTGCTCGACGTGCTGTGGACCCGCAACGAGGCCACCCAGCGGGGCTTCACCGAGCTCGGCGGCGTGCAGGGCACGAGCCACGGCGGCTTTCTCCCCACCGGCGAGACCGCGGCCTTCCTGCTCGCCGGCGACGATCTCGCGGCCCGCTTCGAGACCGCCCGCCTCTTCGAGGGCGATCAGTTTCTGGCGCGCCACGACGTCCTCCACCTGGCGCCGGTGGCGGCCGGCGAGCCGCGGCTCAGCGGCGCCCTCGTCCTGTCGCCGGAGCTCCTCGACCGTTTCACCACCGGCCGCGAGCGCAAGCCCGGCTGCAACAGCGATTTCCCCGCCCGCCTGATCCGGACCGAGCTGGCCTGGACCGACCTCGCGCTGCCCGCCGCCACCCTCGACCAGTTGGAGGAGATCAAGCACTGGGTGCTCCACAGCCGGACACTGCTCCACGACTGGGGGATGCGCCACCGGCTGCGGCCGGGCTTCACCAGCCTGTTCCACGGTCCGCCCGGCACCGGCAAGACGCTCTCGGCCTGCCTGCTCGGCAAGCACTGCGGCTGCGACGTCTACAAGGTGGACCTGAGCATGATCGTCTCCAAATACATCGGCGAGACGGAGAAGAACCTCGCGCGCATCTTCGACCTCGCCGAGCACAAGCGCTGGATCCTGTTCTTCGACGAGGCCGACGCCCTGTTCGGCAAACGCACCCGGGTGGACGACTCGCACGACCGCTTCGCCAACCAGGAGATCAGCTACCTGCTGCAGCGTATCGAAGACTTCGACGGCGTGGTGATCCTCGCTTCCAACTTCAAGGCCAACATCGACGACGCCTTCCTGCGCCGCTTCCAGTCGGTGGTGCATTTCCCCATCCCGCGGCCGGCGGAACGCCTGCGCATCTGGCGGGAGTCCTTTCCGCGCCCGGCGCGGCTGGAGGAGCGCATCGAGCTGGCGCGCATCGCCGAGCAGCACGAGCTCTCGGGCGGCACCATCCTCAACGTCGTGCGCTACGCCTCGCTGCAGGCGCTCAGCCGGGGCAGCCACACCATCCTGCTCGACGACCTGGAGGAGGGGACGCGGCGCTCGCAGCTCAAGGAGGGCCGGGCCTTCTAGGGCCCGCGGCCGGCGATGAAAGCCGTGCGCAGCAAGACGGAGAAGCGCGCCGCGCCGGCGCCGGCTCCTGCCGCCCAGCCCGTGCGCGCGACGGGGACTCCCGGCCGCGCGCAGCTCCAGAGCGCGCTCAAGGTCTCCTCGCCCTCCGATCCGGCGGAGAAGGAGGCGGAGGCGACGGCACGCAGGATCGTGCGGCAGCCGCTCCCCTCGCCCTCGGTGGCCCGCTTCCGCGCCGCGGTCGGCGCGGCGGGACCGCTGCTCAGCGTAGCGCGCAAGGCGGCGGGCCAGCCGCCGGACGTCACCTCCAACATGGCCGCCGAGATCGCCGGCACTTCCTCCGGCTCGCCGCTGCCGCCCGGCGTGCGGCGCTTCATGGAGCCCCGCTTCCGCGCCGACTTCGGCAACGTGCGAGTGCACGCCGGCGAGCGCGCCGCCGGGCTCAGCCGGCAGCTCAACGCGCAAGCCTTCACCGTCAGCCGGCAGATCTTCTTCGGCCGCGGCCGCTTCCAGCCGGAGAGCGAGGAGGGCCGTGAGCTCCTCGCGCACGAGCTGACCCACACCATCCAGCAGGGCGCCGCGGTCCAGCGCAGCGCCGACGTCCCCGTCACCCAGCAATCGCCGCCGCAGGTGCAGCGCCTGGGCCTGAGCGACGCGCTCGACTACTTCGCCGACCGGGCCAACAACATTCCCGGCTTCCGGATGTTCACCATCATCCTCGGCGTCAACCCGATCAACATGAGCAGGGTCGAGCGCAGCGCCGCGAACATCCTGCGCGCCGTCGTCGAGCTGCTCCCCGGCGGCGCGCTGATCACCCAGGCGCTCGACAACCACGGCGTCTTCGACCGCGTCGGCAACTGGGTGGAGCAGCAGATCCGCACCTTGGGGATGACCGGCAGCGTGATCCGGCAAGCGATCGACCGCTTCCTCGATTCGCTCTCCTGGCGCGACGTCTTCAATCTCGGCGGCGTCTGGGAGCGCGCGCGCCGCATCTTCACCGATCCGATCGACCGCATCCTCTCGTTCGCGCGCGGACTCGTCACCGGCATCCTCGGCTTCATCAAAGACGCCATCCTGCGGCCGCTGGCGCGGCTGGCGGAAGGGACGCGCGGCTACGACCTGCTGAAGGCGGTGCTCGGAGAGGACCCGGTCACCGGCGATCCCGTGCCAAGGAACGCCGAGACGTTGATCGGCGGCTTCATGCGCCTCATCGGCCAGGAGGAGATCTGGCAGAACATCCAGCGCTCGAACGCGGTGGCGCGCGCCTGGGCCTGGTTCCAGGGCGCCCTCTCCGGATTGATGGGCTTCGTGCGGCAGATCCCGTCGCTCTTCGTGCAGGCGTTCCGTTCGCTGGAGATCGCCGACATCATCCTCGTGCCGCGCGCCTTCGCCAGGATCGCCTCCGTCTTCGGCGGCTTCATCGGCAACTTCCTGAGCTGGGCCGGCAACACGATCTGGAACCTCTTGGAGATCATCTTCGCGGTCGTCGCGCCCAACGTGATGGTCTACCTGCGGCGGGCGGCGGGCGCGTTCCGCACCATCCTGCGCAACCCAATCGGCTTCGTCGGCAACCTGGTGCGCGCCGGTCTGCTCGGCCTGCGCCAGTTCGCCGCCAACTTCCTCACCCACCTGCGCGCTTCGCTGATCGGCTGGCTGACCGGCGCGATGAGCGGCGCGAACGTCTACATCCCCCAGGGATTCAACCTGCGCGAGATCCTCAAGTTCGTGCTGAGCGTGCTCGGTCTCACCTGGCAGAACATCCGCGGCAAGCTGGTGCGGGCGATCGGCGAGACCGCGGTGCGCGTGCTGGAGACCGGCTTCGACATCGTGGTCACCCTGGTCACGGAAGGCCCGGCCGCGGCCTGGCAGAAGATCCTGGAGAGCCTGTCCAACCTGCGCGACATGGTCATGGAGCAGATCATGACCTTCGTCCGCGACCGGGTGGTCCAGGCGGCGATCACCCGCCTGGTGACCAGCCTGAACCCGGCGGGAGCCTTCATCCAGGCCATCATCGCCATTTACAACACCGTCATGTTTTTCCGCGAGCGCCTGAGCCAGATCGCGCAGGTGGCGGCGGCCTTCATCGACTCGATCTCCGCGATCGCGAGCGGCGTTCTCAGCGCCGCGGCGAACCGCGTCGAGCAGACCATGGCCGGCCTGCTCACCCTGGTGATCAGCTTCCTGGCGCGCATCGCGGGCCTGGGCCGGGTCAGCGACGCGGTCACGAACATCATCGACCGCGTGCGGCAGCCGATCGACCGGGCGTTGGACCGAGTGGTGGCTTGGATCGTGGCGACGGCGCGGCGGTTGGGGCGGTTGGTGACGGGAGGCCCTCCCCAGCCAGGAGCGGCGGGAGGGCCCGACGTGCGAACGCCGGAAGAGAAACGGCGCGCCCTCCACGAAGCCATAGCCGAAGGTTTGGCGGTCGCGCGGCAGCGTGGTGCCACTCGCGAGGTCGTGGAGCGTGTCCTTCCAGGTATCGCCCAGCGCTATCGGCTGCGCGCCCTGCGCACCGTCGAGCGGGGGGAATCCTTCCGTATCCATGGCGAGATCAACCCTGAAGAGGATTCGGCCGACCTGCCGAAGATCCTTCCAGTTGCCAGGGCAGTAGCAAGTGTCCAACGTGACCTCAGAGATCGGAAGACTCCCATTGAAATCTCAGTAGCCACGCTCGACGACGCGCGGGCGGTCATTGCACAAGCGTTTCCCCAGGCGCGCCAAACGCCATCCCCCACGCCGGGCGGAGCCTTTAGGTCTCATGTTGACATGGCCAATATTGAAGCTTTCCGCAATTTCCGCCAAAGGACCATGGTCTTCCATGTCGACGTGCAACGATATCGAGTGAGTGAAATTCGGGCACGCTTGCAGCAGGAGATCGCGGAAGCCACAGCCTTGCGCGACCGCTCGCGGACAGAGTTGCAGTACCACATCGACAACCCAGCATTCTCGATGCGCAATCAGGAAAACCGTCGAGCAATCGAACGCAATCTCGCCAATTTCAATCAGCGCCTCTCCAATCTCCAGGGGATTGCCAGCAATTTGTCGCAACACGAATCGGAGTGGCGCCGTCTGGAGGCCGAGGGAGTACTCTATGGTCATGCTACCGTTGATCCAGATGAGTCTCGCCACCGGACGAACCCCCATGTCAATGTCGAAGGCTTGGCCAACGTGACCACCCGTACTGAAAGCTTTCAATACTTCGTCAAGGTTGCCATCTTTGTCAGACGCGCGTAACCGCCGTGCCGAGCGCTTGAGCCGTTGGCAGCGAAAGCGGCTCAGTGAACTCTTCGAGGGAGGGCAGGTGCTCACTGCTGCCTCAGACGTTCCAGGACGACCAGATGCACGGCAAATCATCAGTGTCTCCCGTGCCATGGACGGCAGGGCGCGGATCCACGTGGAGCACTATCAGCCTTGGGAATGGGATCTGACCCTCGATGAGCAAGAGCATTACTGTCCGGATTTTGTAACGGCCTTGGATTGGATCGAGAAGAAATGTGGCGTGCACTGGTCGCAGCTTCGCGTGCCCGAGGCATCATGAGCCCCTATCCGTGAGGTGTTCAATGCCCCATGTCACCATCGGAGTCCACGTCCATGCCCAGCCGGAGCGGTTGCGGGCGACGCTCGCCAGTATCGAGCGCAATACGGCGCTCGCCTACGATCTCGTGCTGCTGCCAGACGGCCCCGATGATGAGACCCGGCGCGAGCTGGCGGCGCTCGGCGGACTACGGCAGTTTCCCAACGACGGCGTGCTTGGCCCAGCGGCCTGCCTCAACCGGCTGGTGCGGAGCACAGAGGCGGAAATCGTGGTTCTGATCGAGAGCGGTGCCGTCGTCGGCCCGCGCTGGCTCGCTCACCTGGTAACCTATTCGCCAGCGAGGAGTCATCAGAGTGAACGACGTGGTGGTCAGTCCATGACCACGCCCACGAACCGACGGAGCTCGCATGTATCTCGATTCGTTGACACCACTCACCACCGAGGTCGGCTACGGCTCGCTTGGCACAGGCGGCGATCTCGGCTACGACGGCGCGCGCGTCACAGTGGCGCAGCGTACCTACGACCACGCCCTCAGCACGCACCCGCCGGCGCGTGTGGCCTTCGATCTCGGCGGCCGGTTCGCGAGCTTCCGCTGCCGCGTGGCCTTGAATGACGACGTGCCGCACGGACGATCGCACGCGGACTTCTTCGTCCGCGCCGACGGCCGCGTCGTCGCCGCGGCTCCTTACGTCCTGGCGGGAACCGGGTCGCGCGAGCTCGTCGCGGACGTCGCTGGCGCGCACCGCCTCGAGCTCTCGGTCGAAACGTCGCGCTGGGAGCACTCGCATGCCGTCTGGCTTGAGCCGCACCTCGACATGGCGCCGCTGCCGCAGCAGCAGAAGCTCGCCGACTGCCTGGGTCGCGCGGAGATCGATCTCGTCGCCGTCCCCTCGGCGGAACGCTGCATCGGCACCGTCGTCTCCCCCGGGTTCGAAGGCATGCTCGATGACATGCTCGGCTCGCTGGCCGCCAACGGCAACTGCCCCGGCACCCGCCTCGTCGTCTTCGCCGTCAACGCGAACGACCGCTGCGCAACGCTCGCCGCGAAGTATGGCGCGACGCTCGTCCCCTGCCGGCCGCTGCGCGGGGTCAACGCCTCGATCAAGTCCATTCTCTATTCGCTCGCGTGCGTCTCCGATGCACGGCAATTCCTCTGCCTCGACACGGACATCATCGTCACGGAGGATCTCGAGCCGCTCTTCTCCGCGCTCGATGTCCTCCCACGGCGGAGCGTCCTCGTTGCTCGCGATGGCGACGGCAGCTATTGGCGCGATCTGGGACACGGGTTCCGCGAGTGCTATTGCGGCAGGGACGACGAGGTGGCGATGTTGCAGCTCACCGAGGACGACCTCAGATACCGGTTGGTCGTGAATGACGGCATCTTCGCCGCCAGCCGCTACGCCATGCTCACCCTCGACTCGCTGATCCGCTCGATGCCCAACGCCATCCGCTGGCTCGACGCTGCGGCGTCCATCGGGTGGCGCAATCAATTCATCTTCAACCTCGCCCTGGCACGCCTCGACGCCGGCGTCGAGCTCGATGCCACGTGGAACGTGCAACTCCTTTGCGGCGAGGTCGAATGGGACGCCTCGTCGCCGCGCCTGCGCGCCTCGTGGCGTGGGCATCCCGCGCGCGTCGTGCACTTCAACGGCGCTTCGAAGAACAAGTATCCGGCGGTGACGGGACGGTACGCCGCGGTGGCGCGGCCGCTCGCCGCGCCGGCGTATGGCGACAGCTACTGCCGCTTCCTCGCCGCGCTCCGGCCGTGGATCGGCAGCCGTGGCATGGACGAGCTGGCGTGGTCGTTCTACGGCACGGCCGACGGACAGTCGGCGGCCGTGGCCGACGGGTCGACGTTCCCTCTCTTCGCCGCGCTTCATTACCTCATCCGCGCCAACGGCTGCGTGCGGGTGCTGGAGACCGGCACGGCGCGCGGTGTCTCCGCGGCGTGCCTGGCATCCGCCGTCGCACACCGCGACGGCGCTCGCGTCGTCTCCTTCGATCCGTTCCGGTACGAAGGGCGTGAGGATCTCTGGAACGCGCTGCCGCTGGACATCCGTGCCTGTATCGAAGAGCGCACTGTCGATTCGGTCGCCGGGATGGCGGCGGCGCTCGCGGCGGGGGAGCGGTACGAGGCGGCCCTCCTCGACTCGATCCACTCCGAAGAGCATGTGTGGGCGGAATTCGAGATCGCGCGGCAGCTCGTCTGCCCCAGCGGTCTGATCCTCATTCACGACCCGCTGTACATATACGGAACGGTGGACGGCGCCCTCCGCCGTATTGAGGCGGCGGGGTACGGCGTAGTCCGTCTCTGGGCCGCCGAGGACGGCGTGCCCGAGGATGACCGCCTCGGGCTTGCCGTCATCGAGAACCACACACGGTCGGAGGGGAGGCACTCGTGAGCGGCGTTGCGATGGCGGCCTCGTTGGCGCTCCCGGCAACGGCAGCCGAAGCGGAGATCTATCAGCAGGTTCAGCCCTACACGATGACCAGCACTGAGCGCGTGCTCGCCTCCATCCGGGCCGTCGACCACGTCGTGGAGAACGGAATCGGCGGCGACATCGTGGAGTGCGGCGTCTGGCGCGGCGGCAGCATGATGGCCATGGCCTATGCGCTGCTCCGCCGGGGCGAGACCGGTCGCACGCTATATCTGTATGACACATTCTCGGGAATGTCCGCGCCGACGCCCCGGGACGTTCAGTTCGACGGCGCGCCCGCGGACGTACTGCTCGCCTCCTCGGGCCGGGACACGTACATCTGGGGCGTCGCCGCGCTCGACGAGGTCAGGCGAAATCTCGAGACGACGGGCTATCCAATGGATAAGGTCCGCTTCGTCCTGGGGCCGGTCGAGGAGACGATTCCGCAGACGATTTCGCAGTCGATCGCGATCCTGCGCCTGGACACCGATTGGTACGAATCGACCCGACACGAGTTGGTCCACTTGTATCCTTCGCTGTGTGGAGGCGGAATCCTGATCGTCGACGACTACGGTCATTGGCGTGGCTCGAAAGAGGCGACGGACGAGTATTTCGCTCAGATCGAGCCCCGCCCGGCTTTCCATCGCATCGACTATACCGGAGTGCTGGCAGTGAAAACGGAACTTGGCGTTGGACGCCGGGAGATAGGTCGATGAGCCCGCAAACCCGCATCGTCCTTGGAATCCACGTCCACGCCCAGCCGGAGCGGCTGCGGGCGACGCTCGCCGCGCTCGAGCGCAACACGGCTCTCGATCACGACCTCGTGCTGCTGCCGGACGGCCCTGACGAAGAGATCCTGCGTGAGCTCGCGCCGCTGAATCTGCGGCAGCTTCCCGACGAAGGGGTGCTCGGGACTGCGGCCTGCCTCAACCGGCTGGTCAAAAACACGGAGGCCGGGATCGTCGTCCTGATCGAGAGCGGTGTCGTGGTCGGTCCGCGCTGGCTCGACCATCTCGTCGCCGCTCTCGACAGCTCGCCGCGCGCGGGCTTGGCCGGACCGTCGACGAATTTGACATGGAACGAGCAGGGCGCCTTCCCGCAGGCCGGCGGTTCGCTCGACGAGGTCGCCCGCACGGCGGAAGAGGCGGAGCGGCGCTTCGGCGCGGTCCGGCGGACACTCGCACCGCTGTACAGCGTCGGCGACTTTTGCTACGCCGTGCGCCGCGAGGTCTTCGCGGCCATCGGCGAGGCCGACGAAGGCTATGGCCTCGGCCCCTGCTGGGAGATGGACTTCAACGTCCGCGCCGCGCGCGCCGGCTTCGACGGGCTGTGGGCCGGCGCCGCCTACGTCTGGCGCGCGCCGTTCACGCCGCGCCGTGAGCGCGAGGAAGCGGCGCGCTTCGAGGCCAGCCGGCGGCGCTACCAGGACCGGTTCTGCGGCGCCCGCCTGCGCGGCGAGAAGCACGACTATCGGGCGCATTGCCGCGGCGACGCCTGTCCCGATTTCGCGCCGCGGGAGACCGCCGCCGCGGCCGGTCCGGCAGTCGAGCCAGCGTGGCCGCTGGTCAGTTGCATCATGCCGACGTTCGACCGGCGCGCGTTCATTCCCCAGGCGATCGGCTGCTTCCTGGCGCAGGACTATCCGAGCCTGGAGCTCGTCGTGGTCGACGACGGCAACGATCCGATCGCCGATCTCCTGCCGAGCGATCCGCGCATCGTCTACCTGCGGCTCAGCGACCGCAAGACGGTCGGTGCGAAACGGAACTACGCCTGCGAACGGGCGCGCGGCGAATTCATCGTCCACTGGGACGACGACGACTGGTATCCGCCGTCCCGGGTGCGGGTGCAGATCGGAGCGCTCGTCGAGCGCGGCGGCGACGTCTGCGGAACGAGCATTCTCTATTACTACGACCGCTCGCGGGAGCAGGCCTGGTGCTACCAGTATTCCGGCGGACCCAACCCCTGGGTCGGCGGCAATACGCTCGCCTACCGCCGCGAGGCCTGGCGGCGCAACCCCTTCCCCGACATGCAGATCGGCGAGGATGCGCAGTTCGTCTGGCGTCATCCGCCGTCGCGCGTCGTCGACCTCAAGGACCCCGGCCTCTGCATCGCCGCGGTCCACGCGTCGAACATCAGCGCGAAAGACACCAGCGGCGTCTACTGGTCGAGCGAGCGGGTCGAGCGCATCCGGAGCATCATCGCCGCCGGAACGCCGCCCAGCCCGCCGGCCTCGGCGACGCCCCTGGTCTCCTGCATCATGCCGACCTACAACCGCCGCTCCTTCATTCCGCTCGCCCTGGCCTGCTTCCGCGAGCAGTCGTACGCGAACCGGGAGCTCATCGTCATCGACGACGGTAGCGATCCGGTCGGCGACCAGCTCCGCTGCGAGCCGGCGGTGCGCTACGTGCGGGTCGACCGGCGGATCTCGATCGGGGCCAAGCGCAATCTCGCCTGTGCCGAAGCGCGCGGCGAGATCGTGGCTCATTGGGACGACGACGACTGGTACTCGGCCGACCGGCTGGCGCAGCAGGTGGCTCCGATCCTGCGCGGAGAGGCCGAGATCACCGGCTTGGAGAACCGTTTCGTGCTGCAGATGCCGGCCCGGAAGTTCTGGACCATCGACCGCCGGCTCCACCGCACGATGTTCGTCGGCGACGTGCACGGCGGCACGCTGGTGTTCCGCCGGGCGATCTGGACGTCGGGCGTGCGCTACCCGGAGATCGACCTGGCGGAGGACGCGATGTTTCTCCAGCAGGCCACGTCGCGCGGCAGGAGATTGCTGCGCCTCGACAATCCCGGCTCGTTCGTCTACCTGCGCCATGGCAGCAACGCCTGGCGGTTCGAGACCGGCACCTTTCTCGATCCCTCCGGATGGAGCGAATCGGTGCCGCCGGCGGGGTTCTCCGCCGAATGCCTGGAGGCATACACCGCCGCGGCCGGCGCGCACACGCGGCAGGGGTGAGGGGGCCCATGGCGGGGGAGAAGCCGGCGCGCTGCGGACGCCGCCTGACCTTGCCCACAAACCCAAACCAGGGGAGGGGCTTGCTCCCTCCCGGGCGGGCGGAAAGGTTCTGTTCTCTCCTTCGGCCCCGCGAGCAGTGCCTTCACGGTCGTGCGCGATGCCGTCACTGCCGCACGCGGTGGCGTGGCGGTCGTACGTAATGCCGTCATGGTCGCACGCGGTGGCATGACGGTCGTGCGTAATGCGGTCACAGTCGCACGCTGTGGCATGACGGTCGTACGTAATGCAGTCATGGTCGCACGCAGTGGTGTGACGGTCGTGCGTAGTGCAGTCATGGTCGCACGCAGTGGCGTGACGGTCGTGCGTAATGCAGTCATGGTCGCACGCAGTGGCGTGACGGTTGTACGCAGGGGGGCGGGGGCGTCTGGGACGGCCTATGCCGAGCCATCCATCGCGGATTACGCGGAGCGCACAGCGGCGCAGCAGGAGTGGTGGAAGGCCCAGAATGGCCGGCAGGGCGGCGACCCGGCGAAGCTCGCCCGCGCGCTGATCACCATCGCGAGCGAAAAGCAGCCGCCGCGCCGTTTCATCGCCGGTGCCGACGCCATCGCCACCGCCGAGCAGAAGGTCGCCGATCTCAAGGCGCAGATCGAGTCCTATCGCGAGCTGTCCACGTCGCTCGCTTTCGACGAGCGGCAAACCGAGGGAGGGTAAACATCATGAGAATCGGCATTCTGGGCTCAGGTCTGATGGGCGGAAAGCTCGGCACGATCTTCGCGCGAGCGGGGCATGAGGTGGTGTTCAGCTATGCGCGCCACAAGGAGAAGCTGGAGGGGCTGGCGCGCGACGCCGGTCCCAAGGCTCGCGCGGGAACGCCGGCCGACGCCGCGCGGACGGCGGACGCTCTCCTGCTGGCGGTCCACTGGTCCCGCGTCGACGAGGTGTTGCAGGAGGCCGGCAATGTCGCGGGAGCGGCGGGAAAGGTGATCGTGACCTGCTCGCTGCCGATGAACGCCGACGACACCGGGCTCGTCCTCGGCCGCACGACCTCCGGCGCGGAGGAGCTCGCGAAGAAGGTTCCGGGAGCGCACGTCGTCTGTGCGTTCAACACCGTGCCGAGCGAGGTGCTCTTCGGCGTGTACGAGGGCCGGCGCAAAGCCACCAGACCCAGCCTCGTATACTGCGGGGACGACGCGGGCAGCAAAGCGATCACCGCCGGGCTGATCCGCGACGCGGGTTTCGATCCGGTGGATGCCGGTCCCTTGCGGATCGCCCGCTACACCGAGTCGTTCGCCTTGCTGATGGGCCAGCTTGCCTACGAAGGAGCGGACGGGCCGGAAGTGGCATATCGTTTCGAGTGGCTGGACAAGCAGGAGCACTGAGGAGAATCGACCATGCAGATCAAGCGAAGCGGCTCACAGCCGTCGGCCAAGGGGCCGGCGGATTGGTTCACCGGCACCGTCCGGATCGACCCTCTGTTCGCGGTCACCGCTCCGGCGCGGGCGGCCGGCAACGCCGTCACCTTCGAGCCCGGCGCGCGCACCGCCTGGCACACGCATCCGCTCGGGCAGACGCTGATCGTCACCTTCGGCTGCGGTTGGGTGCAGCGGGAGGGCGGGCCGGTCGAGGAGATGCGGCCCGGCGACGTGGTCTCGTTCGAGCCGGGCGAAAAGCACTGGCACGGCGCGTCGGCGACGACGGCCATGCAGCACATTGCCATCCAGGAGGCGCTCGACGGCAAGACCGTCGACTGGTTGGAAAAAGTCAGCGACGAAGAGTACAACAAGCGGTGATGAGCGGACCGGCGCTTCTCATCCGCCCCGCGGCGCCCGCGGACCTCAAGGTCATCGGCCGACTCGGCGCGCTCCTCGTCCGGCTGCACCACGACCTCGACCCGGACCGCTTCATCGCGGCGACGCCGCAGACCGAGCACGGATACGGCTCGTTTCTCGGCTCGCAGCTCGCCAAGCCGAACATCGTCATCCTGGTCGCCGAGCGCGACGGCGAGGTGGTCGGCTATACGTATGCGGGAGTCGAGGGGACTGATTACATGGCGTTGCGCGGGCCGGCGGGCGTACTGTATGACATCGTGGTCGCCCCCGCCCATCGCGGGCAGGGCGTCGGCCGGCTGTTGCTCGACGCGACCCTGGAGGCGCTCCAGGCGCAAGGCGCGCCCCGGGTCGTGCTCTCGACGGCAGAGCGCAACGAGCCCGCGCAGCGCCTGTTCGCGCGCGCGGGATTCCGGCGGACGATGATCGAGATGACCCGGGAGTCGGGGCTGACCCATTCAGGAGGAGACGAGCGATGAGTCTGGAGAAACGCAAGCTCGGCCGGCAGGGCCTCGAGGTCTCGGCGATCGGTCTCGGCTGCATGGGCATGAGCATGTTGTACGGCCCGGCGGACGAGACGGAGTCCATCGCCACCATCCACCGGTCCATCGAGCTCGGCTGCACCTTCCTCGACACGGCGGAGGCCTACGGCCCGTACACCAACGAGGAGCTCCTGGGCCGGGCGCTCCAGGGACGGCGCGACCAGGTGACGCTGGCCACCAAGTTCGGCTTCCGCATCGAGAACGGGCAGCGGATGGGCACCGACCGCGACAGCCGGCCGGAGCACATCCGCCAGGTGGTCGAAGAGTCGTTGCAGCGGCTCCGGACGGACCACGTTGACCTGCTCTACCAGCACCGCGTCGACCCGGCGGTGCCGAAGGAGGAGGTGGCGGGCACGGTGGGCGCGCTGGTCGCCGAAGGCAAGGTGCGCTTCTTCGGTCTCTCGGAGGCGGGCGTCGCCAACATCCGGCGCGCCCATGCCGTCCATCCGGTCTCCGCGCTCCAGAGCGAGTATTCGCTGTGGGAGCGGAACCTGGAGGCGGACGTCCTGCCGGCGCTTCGCGAGCTCGGCATCGGTCTGGTGCCGTTCTCGCCGCTCGGCCGCGGCTTCCTGACCGGCGAGGTCAAGCGGGCCGAGGAGTATCCCGCGGACGACTTCCGCCGCGGCGATCCCCGCTACCAGGGCGAGAACTTCGACGCCAACATGCGGGCCGCGGAGGTGGTGCGCGAGGTGGCGCGGTCGCTCGGCGCCAAGCCGGGACAGGTCGCGATCGCCTGGCTGCTGCACAAGGGACCGGACATCGTGCCGATTCCGGGCACCAAGCGCGTCAAGTACCTGGAGGAGAACGTCGCCGCCGCTTCGCTCGCGCTGGACGCGGCACAGGTGAGCGCGCTCGACGACGCGCTCGCGCCGGAGAAGATCTCCGGGCCGCGCTACAACCCGACCGTGATGTCCATGATCGACCGTTAGCTCTACTCTTCCCACTTCGTCACGGTGTAGCGCCAGAGCCGCAGCCCGGCATGCCAGAAGGTGGGCGACAGGCCGGCTTTGTGCTTGAGGTGAGCGAGGAATTCGCGCGGGTCGGGGAGCTGCTCCCAGACCTGGGGCAGGAAGGTCGACCGGCAAGTGCGGTATTCGAGGATGACGCCGTCGATGCCGGGACGGAGGACGGTGACGGCTTCGGCCTCGCTGGCCACGCTCAGTGGCTCCGGCGTCGAGAGGAGCGAGATCTCGAGGTCCACCGCAGCGAATTCGTCGCGGGTCAGCGGCGGGAAGCGGGTGTCGGAGAAGGCGGCGGCGCGGGCGTTGGCGCGCACGTCGTCGGCGAGCGGCCGGTAGGCGTGCAGCGTGCCGACGCAGCCGCGCAGCAGACCGTTGCGGCGCAGGGTGACGAAGGTGGCGCCGGGCTCGGCCAGCCAGGGCTCGGGGCGATCGGCAACTCCTGCCCGTCCGGATGCCAGCCCGAACGACTCGGCCAGGCTCTCCCGCGCGATGGCGAGGAGCACGCGCCCGCGCTCGGTGTCGGCCAGGGTCCGGGTCACTGTCTGGATCACGCCGGCACCTCGCGGAAGGCGAACGCGCCGTAGCCCACCACCCGGTCGCGGTCGCCCGCCGTGTCGCCGGAGCTCCGCAGATCGAGCAGCGTGGAGGTCATGCCGCGCCGGCGTGCCGCCAGGAGGAGACCGTTGACCGGCCGCGCGCCGCACGCCTGCCGCGGATCGAGGGGCCCGCCGAGGGCGAGGATCTCATCCGCCGTCGCGCGGTCGACCTCGCGCGCCGCCGCATAGGGCAGATAGTGCGAGAGGTCGGAGCTGATGACGAGGAGCGTCTCCGGTCCGCCCCACAGCCGGTCGAGCACTTCGGCCACCTCCTCCGGCTCGCTCTCTCCGACGACCAGGGGGACGAGAGTGAAGTTGCCGAGGAGGACCTGAAGGAACGGCAGCTCGACTTCCAGCGAATGCTCGCGCGTATGCGCGTCCGGCTGCACCCGCACCTGCGGCAGGCGCAACGCGGCGGCCGCTCCCGCGGGATCGATCCCGATTTCGCCGAGCGGCGTGGCGAAGCGGTTGGCGTCCGGCAGACCGAGCCCCCGCAGCGGCACGAAATGAGACGGTCCGAGGAGGACCACCCGCTCGATCTGCTGCGCCGCCGCCGCGATCGCCTGAAATGCCGAGGCGGCGATCGGTCCCGAGTACAGATAGCCGGCGTGGGGAGCAATGATCGCCTTGGGAGGCGGGGCCGTGGCGACGGGCACCTCGCGCAGCAGGCTCTCCACGGTCAACCGCAAAGTCTCGGAAGAATCCGGATAGAACGTGCCGGCAACGGCGGGCGGGCGGATCCGGCGGGTGCCCATAACGCCAATTTACCACGGACCGCTCGTCTCCCCTCTCCCGGCGGGGGGTGGAAGGGAGACGGGAGAGGGGTCGGGGGTGAGGGCGCTTTTTCACCCTCCCAGAACCTGTCGGCACCGCCGCTGCGCCCGCGCGCGGTCGGGGAAGGGCAAGTCGGCGACATCCGGCAGGCTGCGTTCGCGGCCGGCCGCCAGGTGGGCGAGGACCTCGCGGTAGTGGTGCTCGGCCCGGTCGCGGTTGCCCAGGCGCAGGAGGCAGTCGGCGAGGAAGATGCGGACCTGGAAGAGGGCCGGATCGAGGTAGAGGGCGGCGCGGTAGGAGGCGACCGCCTCGTCGGTGCGGCCGGTCAGGTCGTGCAGGAATCCCTCCAACGCGTGGGCGGACGGCTCGGCGGGAGCTTCCGCCAGCACGGCGCCGATGACTTGCGAGGCTTCGGCGATGCGGTTGGCGGAAAGGCTGCGGGCGGCGTCCAGCAGGCGCTCGTGGATCGAGCTCGGTGGCGGAACCGCTGGGGGAGGGGGCGGTGCGCTCAGGCGTTCCGGCTCGATGCGCCGCGGCGGCGTGGCCCGGACCACGGGCGGCGGATCGGCCGGGCGCCGGGCCTGACGGGGTGCCGGCGGCGCAGCTTCTTTCGGCTCGCGCCGGTGGCGGTAGGCGAAGCAGGAGCCGAGATCGACCGACTCCAGCTCGTCCTGGATCTGCCACAACGTCTCCGACGCGCCCAGGAACAGATAGCCGTCGCGCGACAGCGACTGGCCGACCTGCGACACGACCCGCCGCTGCAACGGCCGGCGGAAGTAGATCAGCACGTTGCGCAGCAGGATCAGGTCGTACTCCGCGAACGGCAGCTCGAACGGCGGATGGGCCAGGTTGAGCGAGCGGTAGAAGATGCGCGCGCGAAGCTCGGCGGACAGCTCGAACAGCTTGCCGCGGCGGTTGAAGTAGCGTTCGAGAAGCTCCGGCGGCACCTGCGCCACCGCACGGTCGCCGTAGAGCCCGAGGCGCGCGCCGGCCAGGGCCTCCTCGTCGACGTCGGTGGCCACGATCGACCAGCTCCAGCCGTCGAGCGCCTTCTCTTCCGTGAGCAGAATGGCCAGCGTCGCCGGCTCCTCGCCGCGGGCGCAGGCCGCCGACCAGATGCGGATCTGCCGCGACGGACCGTGGGCGGCGAGGATCTGCGGCAGGATCTCCTTACGGATGATCTCGAACTGCTGCGGCGCGCGGAAGAAGTACGACTCCTTGATGGTGAGGAGCGGAATCAGGCTCTCCCATTCCGCGCGCACCAGGTCGTTTTCGAGCGCCGTCACATAGCCGGCCACCGAGTTGAAGCCCTTGCCCTGCGCCCGCCGCTGGGCAAGCTCCTCCAGGAACGGATACCGGCTCTGCGGGATGACGTTGCCCGTCCGCTCGCGGATCATCGTGACGAGCTTCTGCAGGGCCGGCTCGAGAGAGGGTCCCTGGGTCACGAGCCGTGCTCCGGAGCATGCGGCCGGACGCAGTTGCGCCCGGCAGCCTTGGCTTCATAGAGGCGGCGGTCGGCGAGCGAGACCAGGAGGTCCGCCGTCGGATGGGTCGCCAGCTCGCTCTGGGACGAGACGCCGAAGGAGCCGGTGATCGCCACCCGGGCTCCGGATTCGAGACTCACCGTGCACCCTTCGAGCGCCTGGCGCAGCCGCTCCGCCGCCGCGCCGGCCGCCGTGAGGTCGACCTGCGGCAGCACGGCGAGGAACTCTTCGCCACCGTAGCGGCCGAGCACGTCGGTGGCGCGCAGGCAGCGGCGCAGCGCCGCCGCTCCTTCGCGCAGCACGGCGTCGCCCGCCAGATGGCCGTGCGTGTCGTTGACCTCCTTGAAGTGGTCGAGGTCGCAGAGGATCACCGACAACGGATACTTGTAGCGCCGGGCGCGCTCGATCTCCTCGCTCAGGCGCTCGTAGATGGCGCGGTGGTTGAGCTGGCGGGTGAGCCCGTCGAGGGTGGACATCTCATGCAGGCGCTGCGACAGCCGCGCGTTGTCGAGCACCAGGGTGAGCGGCCGGATCAGGTCGTCCAGCAGGTCGACGGTGAGCAGGGCGAACTGCTGCGGATCGCGCGGCAGGAGGAGGAAGATGCCGCGCGCGCCGCGCAGGGTCAGCGGGCGGCGCACCAGGCGGCCGAGATCGACACCCGGCCCCGGTCCGGCGGGGCTGCCCAGCTCGCCGCTCACCCGCAGATCCACCGTCGCATCGGCCGGCAGCTCCAGGTTGCGGGCGAGCACCGCGTGCAGGCGGTCGATGTCCGGCGTGTCCAGCGGCTCCTGGAGGACGATCTGCATCATCGCCGCCTGCGCCGCCGGCAGCGGCATGGGGTCCAGCAACTCGGTCACCGCCACCGCCAGCACCGGCGCGTCCACCACCTCGCCGAGCGTCTCCAGGGCGGCGCGGCTCACCTCGTGGAAGTCGCCGGCCGCCATGCCGCGCTCCAGCAGGGTGTTGATCACCGTGGCCCGCAGGAGGCTGTTGTCGAGCTGGCGGGCGACCCGGGCCATCACGTCGAGCGGGCCGATGACGGCGCCGCCATCTGGCCCACCATCCTCGTCCTCCACGCTCGGTCCGACGCCGGCGGCGGCGGCCAGGCGGCTGACGGTCGCGATGAGCTGCTGCGGCTCGTAGTCCTTGGTGAGATAGGCGTCGGCGCCGGTGCGCAGGCTCCAGAAACGCGACGCCGCCTCGGCGTGGCTGGTGAGGATCAGCACCGGGATGTGCGCGCAGAGAGGATCGGCCTTGAGCAGGCGCAGGAGCGGAAAGCCGTCCATGGTGGGCATTTCGAGGTCGGTGACCACCACGTCCGGCCGTTCGCGCAGCGCGGTGAGCGCCCCTTCCGCGCCGTCGCGTGCTTCGAGGACCACGAAACCGGCGCCGCTCAACGTGCGGGAGAGGATCGCGCGGGTGACCTCACTGTCGTCGACCACCAGCACGCGTCCGCTCATGGCACCTTCCCCCAGATCCGCGTCAGGGCCTGCGCCAGGGCGCGCGGCGGCAGGGCGATCTCCGCCGCGCCGCGCTCCAGGGCGACCTTGGGCATGCCGAAGATGATCGAGCTCGCTTCGTCCTGCGCCAGGGTGAGGCCGCCCGCCTTGCGCAACGCGAGGAGACCCTCCGCCCCATCGGACCCCATGCCGGTCATGATCACCCCGGCCACCTCGCGCGGACAGCTCTCGGCACAGGAGAGAAAGAGGTCGTCGACCGACGGGCGGTGGCCGCGCCGCGCCGGGCTCTGGGTGTCGAGGCGAAGCACGCCGCCGGCCTGCAGGCGCAGATGGGCGCCGCCCGGCGCGAGGCGCACCATGCCCCGGCGCAGGATCTCGCCGTCGCGCGCCAGCCGCACGTCGAAGTGGAGCTCCTTGTTGAGCCAGTCGGCGAGACCGAGCTCGAAGCCGGAGGCGATGTGCTGCACGATCGCGAAGCCGACCGGCGCGTCGGCCGGCACCTCCTCCAACAGCTCGCGCAACGCCGCCGGACCGCCGGTCGAAGCGCCGATCGCCACCCAGCGCAGCTCCTGCGGACCGTTCGCCGGCTGAGACGATTGCGCCGCCTGGGCGAAGCGCGCTTCGGCCTCGGCGGCGCGCGAGCGCTTCGGCTTGGGCTGCGCCTGCGCCTCGGCGATGGCGCGCACGGTCTCCGGCAGGCTGCTCGCGAGCTGCTCCCAACTCGGCGTGTCCTCCGGCTTGGGCAAGACCTCCAGGGCGCCGCGCCGCATCGCCTCGAAAGCGGTCTGCATCTGGTTGCGGTTGGCCCGCGAGGAGAGGACGACGATGGGCGTCGGGCGGACGCCCATGATCTGCTCGATCGCCGAGTAGCCGTCCATCACCGGCATCTGCAGGTCCATCACCACGACCTGCGGCTGGAAGTCGAGCACCGCCCGCAGCGCCTGGGCGCCGTCCTCCGCCTCCCCGACGACCTGGATGTCGGGCGTCTTGGCGAAGAAGCGGCGCAGCACGGCGCGCACGGACGGTGAGTCGTCCACCAGGACGACACGGATCATGGTTGTGCCCTTCCGGATCTCATCAATTTTTCGTATTCCGCCCTCTACTCTAACTCCCGCTGAGCCGGCGCACCAGATCCACCAGCTCGCCGGCGTCCAGGCTCTGCTTCGTGAGGTAGGCGTCGGCTCCCACCTTGAGGCCGCGCAGGCGGTCCTCCGGGCGGTCGCGGGTGGAGACGACGATGATCGGCAGGTGAGCGAAGTGTTCCATGGCGCGGAGCTGCGCGGTCAGCTCGAAGCCGTCCATGCCCGGCATCTCGATGTCGGTGACGACGCAGTCGAAGCTGGTTTCGCTGAGCTGGCTCAGGGCTTCGTCGGCGTCGCTCGCGGCGGAGACCTTGAAGCCGGCGTCCTCCAGCAGGCGGCGCTCCATCTCGCGGGTGACCAGCGAGTCGTCGACCAGCAGCACGCGCACCTTCTTGACCACGATGCGCTCGCGCGACACCGGCAGCGCGCGCAGGTATTCGCGCTGCGCGAGGACCGACGGCGACAGCACGCCCACCGGCTCGCCCGAGGCGAGGAGAGCGATCCCTTCGAGCAGCCGGTCGGTCGCGACGCGCCGGGTGATCGGGCGCACCAGCACCTCCTCTTCCCCTTCCACGTCGTCCACCGCGAGCGCCAGCGCCTGCCCGGAGACCACCCCTTCGAGCAGGAGCTGCTCGTCGAGCGAGGGCTGGCCGTAGAGGCGGGCGAGCGGGATGAACGGCACCAGGCGATCCGCGAAGCGGGCGAGCGAACGGCCGTCGCGCTCCACGACGTCTTTGGGATCGAGGCGGGTGGCGCGGCGCACCACCGAGGTCGGCAGTCCGATGCGGAGCTGTCCGACGCGCAGCAGCATCACCGCCTCGCCGCGGCGGGCGACCGGCACCTCGACGGTGACCGACGTCCACTTGCCGGGCTCGCTGTCGAGGAAGACCTCGCCGCCGACGCGGTTGACCGAGGTGGCCACCACGTCGAGGCCGACGCCGCGGCCGGAGACCTCGGAGACCTGCTTGCGAGTGGAGAAGCCTGGCGCGAAGAGGAGGCGCAGCGCCTCGATCTTGCCGATCGCCGGCGCGCTTCCGGCGTCGACCAGGCCGACGGCGACGGCGCGCTGCACCACGCGGTCGATGTGGATGCCGTCGCCGTCGTCGCGGATGGTCAGGCGCACCCGCGGCCCGTCGGCCGCGGCGCGGAGCTGCACCCGCCCGACCCGCGGCTTGCCGCGCGCCTCGCGCGCGTCCGGCGACTCGATGCCGTGGTCGATCGCGTTGCGCATCAGATGAAGCAGCGCGTCTTCGAGCTCGCGGGCGATGCGCCGGTCGAGGCGGGTGTCCTCGCCTTCGAGCTCCACCTCCACCTCGCGCCCCAGCGAGCGGGCGAGCTCGCGGGCGTAGCGGGCGAGCAGGAGCATGGAGCCGCGGAGCGGCTGGAGCTGCAGGGCGAGCATCCGCTCGAGTTGCTCCTCGGCCGAGCGGATGAGCCGGCGCTGCCCCCCTTCGAGCTCCACCGCCACCCGGCGCAGCATGGTGGAGAGCACGGCGAGCACCTGCGTCGGTTGCGGCTCGTGCAGACCGTCCTCGGCCAGGCGGGCCAGATCGTAGATCCGCTCGATCACCTGCCGGCCGGCGAGCGCCATGATGCGCACCTGCGTCGCCCGCTCGGCGACCGCGTCGAGCGCCGCGGTGTCGACGCGGACGTCGCCGCCGAGGCCGGTCTTGGCGGAGGTGCCAGTGGGCACGGGAGCCGGGCCGGCGGCGCGCGGCGGTGCTGCATCGGACCGATCGGACCCATCGGACCGCTCAGACGGATCGGTCCGATCGGGTGGCGGCACCGGCGCCGCCGCCGCTGCCGGAGCCGCTTCCTGCGGCGCCAGCGCAGCGGCGAGAAGCGCCGAAAGCTCGCCGTCGTGCTCCGGCTCGCCGCCGTGCGAGACGGTCTCCACCATATGGCTCAGGTGATCGACCACGCGCATCAACAAGCCGATCGTGCCGGGCGGATGGACGTGCAGGATCTCCTCGGCGGTGTGGGCCAGCTCGGCGAGCGCGGCGAGGCGGAGCATGCGGCCCGCTCCCTTGAGCGTGTGCAGCTCGCGCTTGACCTCCACCGCCGCCTGCGCCTCGGTATCGAGCTGCGGCAGGAACGTGGCCAGCCTCTCGATGCGGTCGCGCGCTTCCTCGACGAAGAGAGGGACGAGATCGGCGAACTCTGGATCCACGATGCCCCGGGCTCAGATCTTCGTCCAGTGGTCCACGTTGACGTCGAGGCCGAGCACCCCGATGAGGTCCCCCTTCTCATAGATCGGGGACGCGGCGGTGAAGATTGGCTGCTCGGTGAGCAGCGAATCGAACAGCGGGGTGAGGATGGTGTGCTTTTCCGCCACCGCCGCCTTGTACCACGGGCGCTCGGTGAACCCTTCGCCGGCGCGCACCGCCGCCGGGATGTCGCGGTCGCCGATGATCGAACGGTTGACGGTGAGCGCCACCTGCCCGCCCTTGCCGTCATAGAAGTAGAGGCACTCGACATACGGCTGGCGCTGCACCAGGTCGGAGAGCAGGCGGTCGATCGCCTCCCAGTTGCCGAGCCGGCGGCGCACCTCTCCCGCCCACAGCTCGGCGAGGTGCTTCAACGAGTGCGGCGAGTCGAGGTGGAACGACTGCGCCAGCATCTGGATGATCAGGCCGAGCTGGTTCAGGCGGTCGGCGGTTTCGGAGAACTGCTTCAAGCCATCGGCCATCCGCTGCACCACGTGGCTCACCTCTTTGAGAGTGAGCACCACCTCGTCCGAGGCGGCGTTCTGCTGCTGGGTGGCGAGCGAGATCTCGCGCGCCACGCGGGCGGTGTCGGCGGAGGCGTCGCGCAGGTCCTCGATGGCGCCGGCCGCGGCGCGCGCCCGTTCGAGCACGCGGCTCGCCTCATTGCTCCCCTCCTCGGTGGCGACCACGGTGGCGCGGATCGAGCTGGCGAACTCGTCGAGCAGGTTGCGCACCGACTCGACCGACTCCTGGGAGCGCTGGGCCAGCCGGCGGACCTCCTCGGCGACCACCGAGAAGCGGCGGCTGTGCTCGCCCGCCGCCGCCGCCTCGATGGCGGCATTGAGCGACAGGATGTGCGTCTCCTGCGCGATGTCGGTGATCAGGTCGAGAACGCGGTAGATCTCCTTCGACCGGTTGCCGAGCGTGTCGGCGCGGGTGGCGATGCCGTGGATGCGCTTGCGCACCTCCTCGACCCCGACCACCGCCTCCTCGACCGCCATCTTGCCCAGGTTGCCGCTCTCCTCGGCCTTCTGCGCCAGCTCCGCCTGGGTGGCGGCGTTGTCGGCGATCTGTGACGCGGTGCGCGCCAGCTCCTCCATGGCGGCGGTGATCTCCACCACCGAGGCCGCCTGCTGCGACGAGCCGGAGGCGAGCTCCGAGGCGATCTCATTGACCGAGTTGGCCGCCGAGGCCACTTCCACCGAGCTCGCCTGGATCTGCTGCGCCAGCACGTCGAGGGCGTTGGTGGCGTTGGAAAAGGTGGTGGACAGCTTGCCCGGCAGCTCGCGGGAGCGCTCGGCGACGTTGACCAGATCGCCGGCGCGCAGGCGCTCCAGCGCCTGGATGAGCGTCTTCTCCACGTCGCCGTTGCGCCGCTCCGAGCCGTCGACGCGCTGCCAGAGCTCCTGCTGCCCGCGGTGGATGTAGCGTACATAGAGACCGACGCCGGCCGCGGCGGCGAGGAAGAAGACGTTGAACAGCCAGCTCTGGGCCCCCCGCGAGCTACCCGCCTCCGCCACCATCAGGAGCACCAGCCCCGACAGCGCCACGCCGCTGACGATCAGCAGACCGAGGCGCGATTGATTGATCGACTCCGCGGCGTCCTTAGGCATTCCGATGGGCTCCTTCTCCGTCTCCGTCTCGTCCCACTCTTCCGACATCCCCTCCGGCATCAGGCAACGCACCACGCAACGCACGCGGCGGCCGCCGCGGATCGACCACCACCAGTGGCATCTCGGCGTGCACCGCGAGGCCGCCGGCGGCCTCCGGCCAGAAGCGGCGGAGCGCCGCCGTGAGCGGCCGCACCGCCAGCTCCGCCACGACCCCGACGATCTCGTCGATCCACAGGTCGATCCCCAGCTCTCCGGCCGGCTCGCCGGCACCGACCGCGACCAGGAACCTGCCGCCCCCCTCGCCGCCGCGGGTGAGGCTCACCACCGCCGCGTTCTCCACCCCCCACAGCGCACCGCCGTGGCGCATCAACAGATAGCCACCCTTTCCGCTGCCAGCCGTGCCGAGCGTGCTGCCGACCATGGCGGACCTCAGCGCTCCTGTCCGAGCGCTTCGAGGTTGAGCACCCGCACCACCTGCTCGCCGACCGGCGCCTCGCCGAGGATGAAACCGCCGTCGCCCGCCACCACCGAGGCGAGGGAGACGTCGGCCACCTCCAGCGCGGCGTCGGCCGCGAGACCGATCAGCTCGCGGCCGTCCTCCGGTCCTACCCAGGCCACGATCGTCACCGGATAGGTGGGGTTGGCTCCCGGCGGCGCGCCCACCAGCCGGGCGAGGTCGAGGATCGGCAGCGGCTCGCCGCCGAACTCCGCGAGCCCTTTGAGCTCCGCCGTCGCGCCGGGCAGCGGATGCACGGTGAGCGCCCGCAGCACGCGGCGCACCGAGCGCAACGGCAGGGCGCAGACATACTCTCCCGCCTGCACCAGCAGGTAGCTGCCGGCCGACAGGCCGGTGCGCGGACCGGCGCCGCCATGGTCGACGCTCCGCAGCACGATCTCAGATCCTCGTCCAGCCGGTGACGTTGATGTCCACCCCGAGGACGCCGGCGAACTGCCCTTCCCGGTTGAGCAGCGGCGAGGCCACGGTGAACACCATCTCGCCCAGGTTGAGCGATTCGTACGGCGGCGTCAGGGCGGCGCGCTTCTCGCGCGACACCGCGCGGTACCACGGGCGGCGGGTCATGTCGATCTCGCGCAGGTTGCCCGGCACCGAGGCGCGGCCCGAGGCCACGGCCGCCTTGTTGGTGCAGATGGCGACGGTGTAGCCGGTGGTGTCGACGAAGTAGGCCATCTCGATGAACGGCGCACCCTGCACCAGGTCGTCGAGCATGCTTTCGAGCTCGGTGGCGCCGGTCGTCTTTTGCAGCCGCTGCGCCCACTCCTCGACCAGATGCTTGAGAGAGCGCGGCGAGTCGAGGTGGAACGACTGCGCCAGGAGCTGGATGGTCAGGCCGAGCGAGTTCAGGCGGTCGGCGGTGGTCGACAGGTTCTTGAGGCCGCCGGTCATCCGCTGCACTACCAGGCTGACCTCGCGCAGCGTCATCACCACCTCGTC
>DATARD010000107.1:0-1930 GCA_036264355.1 Thermoanaerobaculia bacterium | reverse complement strand
GAATGGTTATACCGAGCGCGATACTAACTGGGAGGAGGAAGAGTCCCCATGCCGACTGTGAAGACCGCGATTTCGCTCCCGGAGTCACTTTTCCACCGGGCGGAGAACGTCGCGCACGAGCTCCAGATCTCTCGCAGCCAGCTTGTTGCCACGGCGATCGCCGAGTTCGTCAAGCGTTACGAGAAACGGGCGTTGATCGAGGCCATCAACCGGGCCTATGAGGAAGACCCGCCGACCACCGAGGAGAAGGAAGTGCTGCACGGCATTCGCGAAAAGCAGCGGAAGCTGTTGGAGTCCGAGAGTTGATCCGGCAAGGCGACGTCTATTGGTTCGACTTCGGGAAGCCCTCGGGGTCCGGCCCAGGTTTTCTCCGTCCTTGTGTGGTGATGCAGAATGACGCCTTCAATGAGAGCGCTATCAATACCGTGGTCGTTTGCGCTCTGACGACCAATCTCCGCCGAGCTCGGATTCCTGGGAATGTTCTCCTCGATGAGGGCGAGGCGGACTTGCCGGAACAGAGCGTCGTCGTGGTCTCTCAGCTTTTCACCGTGGACAAGGAAGACCTGATGGACAAAATCGGCTCTCTCGCCACGGAGCACGTTGAGCAGGCCTTCGAAGGCATCTGCGGTCTCTTGGCGCCGGAGGGCGTCTGAATGGGCTGCGAGGGCAAAGCTGTCCTCTAGTTCGTTGGGTCGGCGCACGGCCCCTGAATCGCCCCGCCGGCAGGCCAAAAAAAGCGGCCGGCACAGGAGCCGGCCGGCACATCGGGGAATCTATGAGATCCTGATCCTGACAGGCCAAGGTTACGCGGCAGATTACGGCGTGAACGTTTGCAGGCATGGGATGTGAAACGGGAAGGCGCACGATGAGAGCTCTCTTCCCGCGCGGCATCCAACGGCCTTCCCCCGCCTCCCTGACCGATCTTCCCGAACCGATCCGCAGCGAGCTCTGGGGAGTCGAGCGGCTCGAGCAGCACGCGGCGGGCCTCGCCGCGTCGCAGCGGGTGCGCCCCGGCGAGCGGCGGGGACGGCAACTGGCGGCGCGGGTGCGGGACAACGGCCGGGCCCTGCTCGCCTCCTATCGGGCGATCGCCGAGGCGATGCGCGACGAGCGCGCGGTCACGCCGGCGGCGGAGTGGCTGGTCGACAACTTCCACCTCGTCGAGGAGCAGGTGCGGGAGATCCGCGAGGACCTCCCCCCCGGCTTCTACCGCGAGCTGCCGAAGCTCGCCAACGGCCCCTACGCCGGCTATCCGCGGGTCTACGCCCTCGCCTACGAGCTGGTGGCGCACACCGACAGCCTGTTCGACGCCGAGGTGCTGCGGCGGTTCATCGCCGCCTTCCAGGCCCGGGAGCCGCTGACCCTGGGCGAGCTCTGGGCGGTGGCGATCTCCCTGCGCCTGGTGCTGGTGGAGAACCTGCGCCGGCTGGCCGAGCGGATGGTGCGCGCCCGGGTCGCCCGCAAGGAGGCCGACGACCTCGCCGACCTCCTGCTCGACGAGGGGCATCCGGGGTCGATGGCGCTGCTCCGCCGCTATGAGGAGCGGCCGCTCGACGTCCCCTTCGCGGTGGCGCTGCTCAGCCGGCTGCGCGACCACGACCCCGCGGTCACCCCGGCGCTCGGCTGGCTGCACGAGCGGCTGGCGGCGCAGTGGACGACCACCGAGGAGATCGTCGCCATCGAGTACCGGCGGCAGACGACGATGAACGTGACGGTGCGCAACCTGATCACCAGCATGCGGCTGATCTCGGCCTTCGACTGGCCGGCGTTCGTCGAGAGCGTCAGCCTGGTGGAGGCGGCGCTGGCGGCGCATCCGGGCTACAAGGCGATGGACTTCGGCACCCGCGACCGCTACCGCCACGCCGTGGAGGTGCTGGCGCGCGGCGCCAAGCTCCCCGAGCGGGAGGTGGCGGAGCGCGCCGTGCGGCGG
>DATARD010000085.1:0-11970 GCA_036264355.1 Thermoanaerobaculia bacterium | reverse complement strand
GGCCGTCTCCGAGGCGCTCGGCGAGCTCGCCGCCTGGCAAGCCGACCAGGTCGCGACAGAAAACCTCGCCCAGCAAGCTGCCGCCAACGCGAGCGCCGCCGCCGAGGCCGAGCGGATCGTCCACGAACGCCAGCTTGAAAGCGCCTTCGAGACCGCGATGTCTTCGACCTCGAAGGCGGTGGCCGGCGCACGCTTCGGCGACTCCTACAAGCGCTACAGCGCTCTGCCTGACTGGATGCCACTATGAAAAACGGCCGGGTAGCTCTCGGTGTGGCCCTCGTCGCGACCCTGGCGCTCGCCCGGAGCGCCGCCGCGGACACAGGCGTCCTCGACACGATCCTCGACGAGGGCCTCCACGCCTCGCAAACCTGGTATCCCGCCGCATCAAGCTACGCACGCTCCTTCTATGCGCCTCTGCTGGCGCTCGATCTCGCGATCCTGGGCATGACGTGGCTTCTTGCCGCGATGCGCCGGGAGTGGGGTCTCGGCGAGGCCGTGGGCGAGCTCTGCCGCCGCGTGATGCTCGTCGGCCTGGTCGCCGCCGGCCTCACCCTCTATCCGCTCCTCGTCTCGTCCATCTTTTCGACCTTCCAGAAGATGGGCGCCACGATCTCGGGAACCGACGCCGTGAGCCCATCGCTCATCCTCGACCGCGGCATTCTCCTCTCCTCCGCCATCCTCGGCGCCGGGATCACCTCCGGCTGGGCCATTCTTGGCATCGGAAGCCTCTTCTCCGTCGGGGCCGCTCTCGTCATCCTCCTCGCCTTCGCGCTCGTCGCTGCGCGCCTTCTCGAAGTGCTCCTCAAGGGCTACATCATCGTTGGCGCGGGCATCGTCTTCCTCCCCTTCGGAGCCAACCGGATCTTCGCCGGCCTGGCCGAAAACAGCATCCTTCTCGTCTTTCGAACCGCGATCCAGGTCTTCATCCTCCAGATCCTCGTCGGCCTGGGCGAGCAGTTCACCTACAGTTGGATCAACTTTCTCGACCACTACGACCCCACCCAGGGTCTCGCGCCTCTTCTCCAGGTCTGCGGCGGGTCGATCGCCTTTGCCTGGATTACCCTCTCGCTCCCGAACGAGATCGCGAACGTTCTGACCAGCTCCTCTTCGTTCTTCGGATGGCGAGACGCTCTGAGGAGCTCGCGGTGAAGCTCGCCCCCTGGGAGATCTTCCGCCGCCGTGCGGCGGTGCCCCGGCCGCTCGGCGGCGGACTTCAAACCGCCGGCGAGGCGAGGCACTGGTCCCTCTACGGGGACATGGCCTCGCAGCGGGACTGGTGGCGACTCTGCGCCTTTGCCGCTCTCGTTTTAGCCGGCGGAATCTTCGTCGCCTACGTCGGCGTCGCCTCGCGCTCCCGCATCACTCCCTACGTCGTCGAAGTCGACCGCCACGGTCTCGCCGTCGCCTGGGGACCGGCCAAGGAGGTCTCAACCGTCGCCGACCGCGTCGTCATGGCCGAGGTCCAGCGGTTCATCGCCAACGTCCGCGTCATCTACCGCGATCCTCTCGCCCAGAAAAACGCTCTCGACGACGCCTACGCCCACATCCCGGCCAGAGACCTCTACGCCGGAGTCCGCACGTTTTTGACCGCCTACTTGAGCGATCCGCTCCACGATCCCCGCATCCTGGCGACCCGCTTTCAGCGCGCCGTCGAGATCTTGAGCGTTCTCAGAATCCCCGCCCAGAACGAGAAAGCCGGCAGCAGCACCTGGAAGGTCCAGTGGGACGAGTGGCGCTACGAAAACGCCGACAACGGCCGGGCCGGCGATTCCGAGCGCTGGGAGGCGATCGTCTCGGTCAAGAGCGATCCACCGAAAACGCTCGATGAGATCCGCAGGAACCCAGCGGGCGTCTACATCACCCAGTTGGGATGGTCCCGCCTGTCGGGAGCGTCCGATCACAAACCGTAGCTCATCCAAGGAGAGATCCAAGATGACTTTTCTGAGAGGTAACTCCGTCCTCAAGACGCCCTTGACCCTGGCCGCCGCGGGAGTCCTCGTGCTCGCGGCAGAGGCCGCCGCAGAGGCTCCGGCCGTCCCGGCCTTGAGCACACTCGACCAAGCCGCGCAGACGATCGCTGCCGGCGCCGCGCCGGGCAGGATCAAGGAGGCGGGTGTCGTCCGCGTGCCGTTCGGCTACGAGCGACCCGAGATCGTCTGTGCCCCCCTCCGGGTCTGCGCGGTTCTGCTCGAGCCCGGAGAGACGCCACAGACGACCCTCCTCGGCGACTCCGTCCGCTGGGAGATCGTCGCCGAGGCGGGGACCGGCCTGGTCGCCGTCCGTCCCAAGATCTGCGACATCCGGACCAACGCCCTCGTCGTCACCGACCGCCGGGTCTACGACCTGGCGCTCGCCTCCGCACCGTGCCCCAAGGGTCCCGAAGCTCCCGAGGGCGAGGTCTCGACGCTCCTCGGCTTCTACTACCCCCAGGACCTCGTCCGGAAATGGGCCGCGCAGACGAGCCCCGTGCCGACCCGCTCTCCGAGCGTCGAGGCCCTGCATTTCGGATATCGGGTCGAGCCCGCCAAGAAAGGCGTCCGTCCGTTGCGCGTCTACGACGACGGCACCGAAACCTATCTCTACCTGGGAAAGCTCCGCGGCGGCCAGGACTATCCCGTCGCCTACGAGGTCGCCGGTGACGGCAAGGCCGGCCCGGTCGATCAGCGGACGGCCGGCAACGTCCTCATCGTCGGCAAGGTCAGCAGCAAGCTGATCCTGGTGAGCGGACCCGGCGACGCCGACCGCACCACGATCCTCCGGATCGACGACGACGGGGAGGCGCGGCAGTGACCGGTGTCACCGACGAGCACGGCGAGACGACGGGAGCCCCCGTCAAACGGCTGCGTCTCGCGCCGATTGCGCTCCTCCTTGCGTGCGCCGCGTTTTTCTTCCTCTCGATCGGCCTCCTCATCTCGCGAATCCCTGTGCGGAGCGTCCAGGAGGCGGCCACTCCTCACGGCGACGAACGCGAGGCGAAGCCCTCCTTCCTCCAGCAACGACCCGGTCAGGTGCGCGAGCGGGACGAGCCCGCGCCGCCTGACTTGACGACGCTTCTGGGACCGCGCCGCGACGCCGAAGCTCCTCGCGCCGACCGTGCCTTCGGCGCCGACCGTCCCTTCGGCGCCGACACCCGACCGCGAAGGGACTTCGATCCGCGTGCCGACGACGACCTCGCTGCCCACCGGGAGGTCCCGGCAGAAGCGCTCCCTCCAGCGGTGGGAGAAGAGCGCTTGGCGCGCACCGGCACCCGCGCCGCCGCGCCGCCCAGGAGGACTCTCGCCGAGCTTCGTAGCGAGATGCTCGACGCCGCCCTCCTGGCCAGCATGCGACCCGCCTCCTCCGGCAGCATTCCGGCGGCGCGCGCGACCGCCGATCTCGCCGGAGCGTCCTCTCCGCCCATGCCTGAAGCCGTCCGCCGGCTCCTCGATGGGGCGGCAGCCGCCCAGACACGGGACGCCGCAGGGGAGACCACCCACTCCACTCCCGACCGGCGGGCTGCTTTGACCGCCGCCGGCCGGCCCATGCTGGCCGCCGGCCGCATCCTCGAAGCGCGCCTCTCGACCGCCGCGACGAGCGACGGGCAAGCCCCCATCACCGCGGTTGTCACCCGCGATCTTCGCGACGGCCGGCGCGTCTTGATCCCCGCGGGGAGCCGGCTCGTCGGACGCATGGGGGGGACGGCCGAGCTCGGCAATGAGACGCTCGCCATCCTCTGGCAACGCCTGGTCGGACCCGGCGGCCACGAGATCGTCGTCAGCGGTCTCGCCGCCTCGGGCGCCGACGGCTCTGCCGGCGTCCGCGGCGCCATCAACTACCACAGCGGCATCATCTTCGTCCGCGCTCTCGCCCTCTCTCTGATCGGTGCGGCGGCCCAGGCCGCCCAGCCCCGCAATGGAGCCGTCACGGGGCTCACCTGGCAGGAGCTCGCCGCCGCAGGCGCAGCCCAGCGATTGAGCGATGCCGGCAGCCGCCTCATGGAGTCGGCCGCCGCCGTCCGCCCCAGCATCTTCGTTCCCGCCGGCACGGCTCTCAAGGTCGTCGTGCCGGAAGGTCTCAGTTTACCGCCGGAGGGAGTCTAGAACGGCCCAGCGCTAACCTTACTACGTCATAAGAAAATTTCTTGTCGGTAGTTTTCGCCGCGCGTAACATCTCTGCGTAAAAACGGCGGCGCAGAAGCCGCTGCTTTGCCCAGAGGAGATCGCGACCATGCCCAAGAAGAGCCGGAAGAGCGGAGCCTCAGGAGCTTCAGAGACCCATCCCGACGTCCGGACCCCCGCAGAGACCGCCCTGCCGGCGCCTCTGCCGGTTCCGGTCGACCCGGCTGGCCTCGACGCCGAGGGTTCCCTACCCCTCGTGCCGCTCACCGCCATCGAGCTGCGGCCCCAGCCCAGGAAGCACTTCGACCCGGCCGAGCTCGAAGCGCTCGCCGATCTCATCTTCGCGCACGGCCTCGAACAGGCGATCACCGCCGAAATCCAACCCGCCGAAGGCGGCGGCGTGACCTATCTCGTCCGGGTCGGAGAACGACGCTACAGGGCCTTCCGGCTCCTCCGGGAGCGGTGGCTCAAGGAGAAGAGTGATGACAAGCGCTGGAACCGCTATCAGGGGTATTCAGTGATTCCGGTCGTTCCCAAGGAGGTCGTTCCAGATCCTCTCAGGTCCCTCCTGCAAATCGCCGAAAACGAAGGGCGTACCGGCCTGACCCTCTACGAGCGGTCGCAGGCTCTTGTCGAGGCTCTGCAACAGACCGGCCTCACCTCCGCGGAGTTTGCCCGCCGCTACATGCCCCAAACCAAGGGCGCGGCCGAGGTCAAGCTCTCCCACGCGCGCCGCGTCGTGCGGATCGCGAGCGAGAACCCGACCGCCCTCGCGCTTCTTGAAAAATCCCTCCTCTCCGACCCCGAGGCGGTCGCCCTCTTCGCCAGGCTACCCGCCGAGAAGCAAGAGGCCCTCGCAAGAAAAGCCGAGGCCCTGGCCCAGCCGCTCGGACGCATCTATCTCGCAAAGCTTGGACGCTCCGGCAAGGAGCCCTCGCCCCCATCCGCCGCCGGCCGCCGGAGCCCCGTCGTCTCCCTCCGGAGAAGCTGGCTCCAGCCGATCGTGACCGCGCTCGAAGAGAGCGGCAGCGGCGGCGAAACAGACGCCCTCGAACAAGCCCTCGTGACGCTCCGCGCGCTCCTTTCAGGAGCCGGCGGGCGCGTCACATTTCAATTACTTGAAGAATAGCGAAGCGGAGGTTTCCGTATGCGTAGCGTGTCGAGGTGGGCAGCACTTGCCCTGATTCTTTGGACGGCCGTTGCAGCACGCGCAGGGGCCGACCCGGTTGTGAGCGTCCAGATGATCGACTGGCAGGACACCATTCCCAACGGTAGGCTCGACTGTGGAGAGGTCGTCCGCTTCCGGATCACCGTGTCGGAGGCTCACCACACCACAGGAGTGCCGATCACAGGACTGGTGACCGTACCGACCGCCGGCACCGCCAATTGGACCTACAAAGGCGGATCTGTCGCGCTCGATCCCCCCACGGCCGGAACTTGCAGCTTCACCGTCGCCTCGGGTCTCGGTTTGACCGATTCCCAGGCGATCGTCAACTACCTCTGCTCGGTCGGCGCTCCGCCCCTTGACTCCTACTCCTTCTCAATCGACGTCTCCGGCCCCTTCTATGCACAAGCCGGCGGCTCTCCCACGGTCTACACAACGGTCCAACAGACCTCTCCGAGCCCCACGACCGTCATCGGCCGAGGTTTTGGCATCACCTCGACCGGCTGTCCTGCGCCACCGCCCGTCGACATGGCGGTCACGAAGACCGATGGCGGCATCTCGATCCATCCCGGTGGTGTCGTCCCCTACACGCTCGCCTACACGAACGCCGGCAGCGGGGCCGCGAGCGGCGTCGTCTTGACCGAGACCGTCCCGGCAAACACTACGTTCAATGCCGCGGCGAGCTCCGTGGGCTGGAGCTGTGCGGGAGGGGGAGCGCCGGGCTCGACCTGCACCTACGCGGTCGGCTTCGTCGGCGCGGGCGGCAACGGCGCCAAGGTCTTCGCCGTCACCGTCGATCCCAACATCCCGCGCAACGTCTCGCAAATTTCGAACACGGTCACGGTCTCTCAAAACGAGACCGACGCCAATCCGGCCAACAACACCGCCTCCGACACGACCCCCGTCCTCTTCACTCCGCCCGACCTCGCGTTGACCAAAACCCTCAAGAGTGGCACCGGCAAGCCCGGCACCCCGCTCATCTACACACTGACCACGACCAACGCCGGCGAGCAGGACGCCGCGGGCGTCACGATGACCGAGACCGTTCCGGTCTCGACACGCTTCTCGGCCGCCGCGAGCTCGACCGGCTGGTCTTGCGCCGACGGCGCCCCCCAAGGCACCACCTGCACGCTCGCCGTGGGCACTCTCGCCCACGGACAGAGCGCCGCGCGCGATTTCGCCGTGACGATCCTCCCCGTCGTATCTTCCTCGCTCGGGAGCATCCCGAACACCGCCTGCACGGCGACAACGACGCCAGGCGATCCGACCGCCAACAACTGCAGCACCGTCACGACGCCGGTCGTCGCCTCGCCCCGGCTCTCCCTCCGGAAGACCCTCTCCTCCGGCTCTGGCGCTCCCGGCGGCCCTCTCGTCTATGCCATCACCGTGACCAACAGCGGCGACCAGGACGCGGCTCCCGTCGTCATCAACGACACCGTCCCCGCCAATACGGTCTTCCTGCCGGGGAGCAGCACGCCCGGCTGGAGCTGCCCCGGCGGCGGCCAGGCCGGCGCGAGCTGCGCGAAGACTCTCGGCACCATTGCGGGAGGCGGAGGATCAGTCGTCACCCTCTTCGCCGTCCAGATCGACAATCCGCTCCCTGCCGGCGTGACCGCCGTTTCCAACACGGCTTGCGTCGTGGGCCAGCAAGGCGTCTGCGACACGATCACCGTTCCGACGACCGGAACGCCGTCGCTCGTCGTGACCAAGAGCCTCAAATCCGGCACCGCGATCCCGGGATCGGTGGTCGTCTACGACCTCGCGGTCCAGAACACCGGCTCGCAGGACGCCGCTTCCGTCCAGCTCTCCGAGTCCGTCCCCGTCAACACGAGCTTCGCGACTGCCGCAAGCGCCGCAGGATGGACCTGCGCCGGCAGTGGTGGACCAGGGTCCGCCTGCTCCTATGCCCTCGGCACCGTGCCGGGAGGCGGCGCGACCCTCCATGTCGCCTTCGCGGTCCGGATCGTCACACCTTTGCCCGCGGGCGTGACCACGATCGCCAACACCGCCTGCGCGAGCTTCCCCGGCGGACCACCGGCCGGCGCCTGCGGCACGATCACCATCCCCGCGCAGGGGACGGTCACCTTGAGCATCGCGAAAGTCGCCGATCAGCCGACCGCGACCGCCGGCCGACTCCTCACCTACACCTTGTCCGCCCGCAACAACGGCGACCAGGACGCCGCCGGTGTCGTCTTGACCGAAGTCGTCCCGGCCGCGACCACCTTCGCGCCCGCCCAAAGCTCGCCCGGCTGGGCCTGCGTTCCCGCCGCCGGCTCGGCCGGCGCCGCCTGCACGCTCACCGTCGGCTCGCTCGGTGCGGGGAGCGGGACCAGCCGCACCTTTGCTGTCCAGGGAGACCTGCCCTGGCCCGCAGGGCTCGTCGAGCTTCTCAACACGGCGTGCGTCAAGCTCGCACCCGCGGCACCGCCCTCGGGCTGCGCCACCGTCAAGACCCCTCTTGCCGGCGGTCCGGTGCTCTCTCTCGCCAAGACCTACTCCGGAGCGCCACTTGCCCCCGGTCTCCTCATGGTGTTCCACCTGACGGCCAGGAACACCGGCGACCAGGACGCCCAGGGCGTGACGCTCTCTGAAACCGTGCCCAACGGCTCGACCTTCACCAGCGCCGCGAGCTCGCCCGGCTGGGTCTGCACAGGAACTGCCGCAGGCTCGACCTGCAGCTTCCCGCTCGGTGCCTTGGCGGCTGGCGACCCTCACGCGGTCGACTTTGCCGTCACAGCCCTCAAGCCGCTCCCGGCAGGCGTCGTCCAGATCGCCAACGTCGCCTGCGTCAGGGACGACACCGGCCGCACCGCGTGCGGCGATGCCACGACGCCGCTCTCCCGCACGCTCGCCGCGACTCTCGTCGATGCGCTCGTTCATGACAGCAACTCCGACGGGCTGGCTGAAAACGGCGACGTCATCGAGTACACCTTGACCGTCACCAACCTCGGCACCGGAGACGTCCACGGCGTCGTCGCGCGGCCGCGTTGGGACTCCTTCCTGAACCTCGTCCCCGGGACGGTGTCGACCCAGCAGGGGAGCGTCGTCGCCGGCAACGGCGTCTCCGACACGACCGTCGAGGTCGACCTGGGTCTCTTGCCGGCCGGCGCTTCCGCCGTCGTCCGCTACCGCCTCCTCGTCGCGGGCGTCACCCCCAACGTCCGCCAGGTGGAGAGCCAAACCGACATTCTCGCCACGGACGCCGATGCGACCGTCTCCGACGATCCCGACACGCCAGAGCCCCTCGACCCGACCGCAACGCCGGTCGGCCACGGGCCGTCCGTCGTCTCCGTGCCGACGTTGGGGGGCCTGGGGGCCGCTCTCTTCGTCGTTCTCCTCACTCTCGCCGCGAGCGTGGTCCTCCGCCGCCGGCGGAGCCTCGCGACGGCCTAGAGCGGTGGCGGGCCGGCTCCCGCATTCTGCGGGAGCCGGTCCCTCCATCCCCTCGGAGGACACCAATGCGGAGACGTCTCCTCATCCTGACAACCCTCGCGGCGCTCGCCGCGGCGAACGCCCGCGGTACCGATCTACAGTCCGCGCAGAACGCGAGCGTCAACGTCGTTTTTGGATCACCCGGATCGAAGACGGTCACCCTCACCGTCTGCGACGCCCTCGGCCGCTGCTCGACCGTGAGCAAAGTGATCGAGGTCAAGGACCCGCGGCCCTCGCAGGCGACAGCCACCCTGTCGCCGGTGACCGTCGCGCAGAACCTCGCCGTCGTCCTCTCGGCAGCAGCCGAGGGACGGCCACCGATCTCCTACGACTGGACCATCCTCGACTCCAAAGGCGCCCTGGTCGGCGCTCCCTCCGGCGCGCTCACCCATTGGGTCGCGGCCGTGCCGACCGGCCGCTACTCCGTCACCGTCTCGGCGCACAATGCCGCCGGAACGGCGACATCTCCTCCCGCAACGCTCGCCGTCCTCGCGCCGCAGAGTGCAGGTGACTTCTACACCCTCTCTCCCTGCCGCGTCATCGACACGCGGAGCTCCTCCGGCATCGTCGGCGGAGGAGCGGGGCTCACCGTTCCCGTCGCCGGCCGATGCGGAGTGCCCGCCGCGGCCGTCGCGATCGCCGGCAATGTCACCGCCGTTCCCGGCTCAAGACCCGGGTACCTCCAGGTCCTGCCCGGCGACATGACGACAGGGGAGACGGCGACGGTCTCCTTCGGCGCCGCCCAGGTGCGCGCCGTTGGTGGCCTCTTCCCCCTCTCGGCCGACGGCGCCGGGACGCTTCGCGTCAGCGCCGGCCTCCCCGACGGCGCGCGCGTCGACCTCGTCCTCGACGTCTCCGGCTACTTCCTCTCCGCCGCGGCGCCCCGCTCGGTCGTCGCCTATGCGCCCCATCTCTGCGCTCTCGGCTCGTGCATCTTCCCGGCCGGCGTCCCCGTCTGGATGGACTTCGCGACCGCGGGCAGCTTCGCTGCCTTCGCCTACGACTGGGACGGCGACGGTCGCGAGGATCAGAGGAGCACAGTCCCCTTGAACGGCCACGTCTATCCGACCGCCGGCTACGTCCGGCCCCGCATCGGGCTCGTCGGCGGCGACGGAAGCATCGTCTGGAGTGGAGGAGTCGACGTCTTCGTCGTCCCTCCTAGCGGCTCGCCGCCGCAGGCGCCTGCCGGCGTCCACGCGCTTGCCGCCGGCGTCGTGCCGCCAGGACCCAACGATCCGCCGGGAACCGGGCTGCGCTGGGGATACAACGTGAGTGTCACGAACCCGGAAAGCGGTCTCTTGGGCTACCTCGCCTACACCGTCCAGGCCGGCGTCGAACGGCTCGCCGGAGCCGTTCGGCCCGGCGGCGAGGTCCTCCTTCTCCCGCCCTCGACCGGCACGGTCTTCTTTCACCTGCGCGCCCTCAACTATTCAGGCCTGAGCGGCCCCTCGACCGACGTCGTCTTGCCTGCGCAGTAGTAGGGGAGAGCGATGGAGAGTCTCAAGCTTGCCGTGGCCGCCCAGAAGCTCTGGGCGGCCGGAGACTCGAACGACGACTTGGGCTTCGTCCCCTGGCCGCTCATCCAGGTGTCCCTGCCCGCCTCGAAACAGCCCGGCCTCCTCTGGGAGCCGCCACCCAATGGCCGGCTTTCCCTCAAGATCATGAGCCCGCACGGACTGCCCTACGGACGGATTCCTCGCCTCCTGATCGTCTACGTCACGAGCGAATGCGTGCGCACCGGGAGCCGCACGGTTGAGCTCGGCCACTCGATGAGCGCATTTTTCAAGCGCTTGGGGCTCGCCGTCACCGGCGGCAGAAACGGCACGGTCGGCCGGGTCAAGACCCAGGTCCTCCGACTCTTCACCTCCGCCCTCTACGTCGAATGGGACGACGAGGAGAAGACGGAGATCGTCGGCCCGCTCGGCATCGGCTCGGGAATCCGCCTCTGGAGAGCGGACAAGCTCGACGGCAGGCTCCTCATCCCCTCCTCGGTCGAGCTCGGCGAAGAGTTCGCCGAGTGGGCGCGCCGCTCTCCGGTCCCCGTCCGCATGCGCGCCCTTCACGCCCTGCGGTCGCCCGTCGCCCTCGACCTCTACATGTGGCTCTCCTGGAAGGCCGCGGCCGTGCGCGTTCCGGTGTCTGTGCCCTGGTCCCTGCTCCATCGCCAGGTGGGCTCCGAGATCAAGCGCGAGAGGCGGTTCCGGGAGGTCGTCCTCGGACACCTCAAGAAAATCGTCAACCTCTACCCGGACTTGCGGATCGAGGCCACTCCCTCGGCTCTCGTCGTCAAGCCCTCCCATCCCCATGTCGCGCCACGACCGCAGAGGCAAGCATGACCACCCGCCCCAATGACCTCGCCTTCCTCCAGGCCATGATGCTCCGCTTCCGCAGCAAAAGGTGCCTTCACCCGCGCTGGACCGAAGGCGGGCTTCTGACCCTCCTCGGCGCTGCTGCGGACGCGACGGCCGCAATGCTCAAGGACGGCGCCGCCCATCACGAGCGCGCCGCCAGGGCGGTCGACGCCGCCAACTCTCTCGTCCTCGTCTGGATGCATGCCTTCGGTTGGCGGCTCTACCTCGGCTCCTCTCAATTCGGGCCGGAGGCAGGCGTCGGCCTTTTCGCCATGACTTACTTCGACAGCGTTGGCTCTCTGCCCGCGCTGCCGGCGAGGGACCTACCCCATGAGCTCGCGCGGCTCGGCCGCGTCGCCGGCACCCACGGCGCCGAAAGTGACGCCGCGAGGACGGTGGTGCGATGTGTAGCGACCCTCGCGGAAGTCCACCGGCACACCCGCGACTGCGAGCACCCGAGCGGCACCGAGGAAGAGCGCGCTCTCCTCGAGCACGTCGCGCGCTGTCCGGAGTGCCGGTCCCGCTTCATGGGCAACGCCGGCTTCTCCTCGATCCCAGGCGCGGCGCCGGCAGGGCCGCCCGAGGGATAGGAGACCTCTCTTTCCCCGCCATTACCTTCCGCTGGTCCCCGCCCGAATACCTCCCGGCGGTCGCTCCGCTTGCGCTTCGCAGCCCGGTTCGCTCCGCTCACGGCTCCCCGTTCTTTGCGGTCGCTCTCTGCGCTCCGCAGTCAGGAGCTTCCGAGTGTCCTGATGGCTCCGCGAGCGCGCTGGTGACCGCTTGAGCATCGATCGAGCGCCGCTCAGCGTTCCGGCGCAGCGCGCTGGCCACTACCCCTAGCGCGCCGGCAGCGCGCTCAGCGTCCGACGCTGCGCGCTGACCCTCTACCCACAGCGCGCTGGTAGCGCGCTCAGCGTCCCGACAC
>DATARD010000037.1:0-14866 GCA_036264355.1 Thermoanaerobaculia bacterium | reverse complement strand
GTTGACGCCCTACGTCCCCTACGCGAAGGCGCGCTCCGGCGAGCGCATCGTGCAGGTGGCCGGCGCGCTCGACAAGGGGAGCTCGTCCTACGTCGCCTCGCAGGAATCGCTCTACTTCAACCTGCTGGACCCCAAGACGCGCGAGACCCTGCGCGTGCGCTACAAGGGGCTCAAGCCCGCGAACTTCGAGGACGCCATCAGCATCGTGGCGATCGGCCGCTATGACACGGGCACCAAGGTGTTCGAGGCGGACAAGCTGCTCGTGAAGTGCCCGAGCAAGTACCAGGGCGCCGAGGTCAAGACGTACAGTTGAGAGCCGGAAGGAGACCGCCGTGTTGAACTACCTGTCCCATCTCTACCTGCCGGGGGCGATGACCCTCTGGTGCGCGTTCGTGTTCGCCGCCGCCTCGCTGGTCGGCTATGCGGACGTCCTCTCGGGGAGGAACGGCTCGCTGCAGTTCGCCCGCCGCTCCTACGGCTTCTTCGCGGTTTCCATCCTGCTCACCGGGCTGTTGCTGATCCTGTTGCTGATGCTGCGCGACTACCGGATCGAGTACGTCTTCCAGTACTCGGGCAACGACCTGCCGACGCACTACCAGTTCGCGTCGTTCTGGGCGGGCCAGAAGGGGAGCTTCCTGATCTGGCTGATCTGGGGCTCGCTGCTCGGTCTGCTGGTGCAGCGCGCCGCCGGCCCGAGCAAGACCGAAGCAGCGGTGATGTCGGTCTACACGATGACCGTCGTCGCGCTGCTGCTCATCCTGATCCGCGAGAACCCGTTCAAGATGCTGCCGCAGACGCCGGGCGACGGCCAGGGGCTGAACCCGCTGCTCCAGGACAACTGGATGGTGATCCATCCGCCGATCATGTTCATCGGCTACGCGGCCGCCGCCATCCCGTTCGCCTTCGCGATGGCCTCGCTCTGGCGGCGCGACTACGACAACTGGGCGGTGCGCGCGTTCCCCTTCGCGCTCGGCGGCTTCCTGGTGCTCGGCTGCGCCATCCTGATGGGTGGCTACTGGGCCTACAAGACCCTCGGCTGGGGCGGCTTCTGGGGCTGGGACCCGGTGGAGAACGCGTCACTGATCCCCTGGATCTTCGGCACCGTGCTGATCCACGGCCTCTATCTCGAACGCACCCGAGGGCGCTACCGCAGAGCCAACTACGTGCTCGCCGCGCTGGTCTACATCTCGGTCCTCTACGGCACCTTCCTCACCCGCTCCGGCGTGCTGGCGGACTTCTCGGTGCACAGCTTCGTGGACCTCGGGATCTCCGGCTGGCTCACCCTGCTGCTGACCGGCTTCATCCTGCTCTCGGTGGTGCTGATCGCGATGCGCTGGAAAGAGATCCCGACGGCGCCGAATGAAGACCCGTTCCTGTCGCGCGGCACCTTCCTCGTGCTCTCGACGATCACCCTGGTGGTCGCCGGGCTGGTGATCGCGGCGGGCACCTCGGCGCCGCTGCTCACCCGCTTCATGGAGAACCCGGGCCAGGTCGGGCCGTCGTTCTACAACCAGGTGAACCTGCCGATCGCGCTGCTGATCGCGCTCCTGCTATCGATGGTCCCTTTCCTGACGTGGAAGGGTGAGACCGGAGAGCGAAAGGTGAAAGTGGTAGGGCACGGCTTCCTTGGGGTGCTCTACAGCATCGTTGCGGCGCTCTGGAGGGGCGAAGGCCCTCCGGATCTGCTGTGGAAGCTCGGCGGTCCCGCTGTCTTCGCCCTGGCGGTCACCATCGGCGCGGCGGTCTGGAAGGTCCATCAGCCCTTCCACCTGCTCTTCATCTTCCTCGCCTCGCTGGCCCTGGCGACGAACGCCTACAAGACCGTGCTCAAGTACCGGGCGGGCGGGCTGCGCGGCGCTGGCGGCTACCTCGCTCACGTGGGCGTCGGCGTGATCCTGCTCGGCATCATCGCCTCGTCGGGCTACGACGAAAGCACCAAGGTGACGCTGGAGATGGGCGTCCCCCGCCAGGTCGGCGACGCGACGCTCACCTTCACCAGGATGGTGCCGCGGCGTGGTTTCGACAAGGAAGGGATGGAGATCGCGGTGCTGCGCAACGGCAAGCGGTTCACCGTCACGCCGAAGATGTTCATGAACGACCGCACGCGGCAGCTCATGGTCAATCCGGACATCAAGAGCTCGCCGCTCGCGGACTTCTACGTCTCGCCGATCGAGTTCGATCCGGGGCAGTCGGCGCTGCAACTCGCCAAGGGAAATTCCGGCCAGATCGGCAACGTGACGGTGCGCTTCACCGGCTTCGACCTCCAGGCCGAGGGCAATGCGATGGCCCAGATGGCGGCCGGCAAGCCGGTGGTCATCGGCGCCAACCTCGAGGTCACCCGCGACGGCAAGACGATCCAGCTCAAGCCGCTCTATCAGTTGAACCCGGGCACCGGCGACGTCTCGTCCGTCCCCGCTTCGCTGCCCGGCGGCGGAGCGCTCGCGGTGTCGGGGATCGACGCCTCGAACGGTGCCGTCCGCCTGACCGCCGTCGGCATCCAGACGCCGGCCCGGCTGTCGATCGACGTCACCCACAAGCCGCTCATCGCGCTGGTCTGGGGGGGACTCTGGATCGTCCTCATCGGCGGCCTGATGTCGACGATCAACCGCCTGCGCGAGTCGCGGCTGCGCGACCGGCTGGCGGCGGCGAAGGGCGTCTGAGACGGACTCAGGCTCCGAACGCCAGCCGGTCGGCCAGGGAGCCTGGCAGGCCGGCGCGGCGGATGCGGCGCTGGGCTTCGTCGATCGGGTAGGGCATGCGGTACCAGTGGACGACCCGGCGCCGGCTGTCGTAGGTCATGTAGGCGGCGCGCGGGTCGCGGTCGCGCGGCTGTCCGATCGAGCCGGGATTGATCAGGTAGCGCCCTTCCGGATGCAGGTTGATCGTGCCGGATTCACCGCGCAGAGCGGTCACCCCCAGGCGCCGCCCCTCCAGCGAGAAGAGCGACGGGATGTGGGTGTGGCCGAAGAAGGTCAACTGGGTCGGAAACCCCGAGAAGATCTCGTAGGCGTCGACGTCCGAAAAGACGTAGGTGTCTTCGTCCAGGGGGGAGCCGTGGCAGATGGCGACGCCCTTCTCCACCTCCACGGGCCCTTTCGGCAGATCGCGCACGTAGCGCAGGTTGGACGGGGTCAGGCGCCCGGTGGTCCACTGCGCCGCGGCGAGAGCGGTCTGGTTGAAGTTGGCGCCGTTGTCGATCCCCGCCACCACCTTGTCGTGGTTGCCGCGGATGGTGAACAGGCGCGGCCCCAGGGCGCGCACGGCGTCGACCACCTGGTTCGGAGCGCCGCCGTAGCCGACGAGATCACCCAGGACCAGCACGGCGTCGAAACGCTTGCGCCGGGAACGCCGCAGGACGACTTCAAAAGCGTCCCAATTGGCATGCATGTCAGACAAGATCAGATAGCGCACGTCGTTCCCCGATCCGCAGCGCGATCCGCGCCGCGATCTCCTGCGGCCCCTCCTCGGGAGCCACGTCTACGGTCAGGTCCGCCCGCTGGTAGGCGGGCAGCCTCTCTCGATACAGCGCGAGCGCCTGCATCTCGTCACGGAAGAGCGGCCGGTCGCGTTTTCCCAAGCCTCCAACCCGGGACGCGATGGTGGCGAACGGCGGGTTGAGCCACACCGACAGGCCGTTCGCCTGAATCCATCGCAAGTTCCCTTCGAAGACCATGGTACCTCCTCCGGTCGCCACCACGGCGTCCGGCATCTCTCCCGTCGCGCGCAACGCCTCCTGCTCCAGGCGGCGGAACACCGGTTCGCCATGGCGCTCGAAGATCTCGCGCACCGTGATGCCCGCCCGCTGCTCGATCTCGGCATCGAGATCGATGAACGGCATGCCGAGCCGCTCGGCGAGCAGGCGCCCGACGGTGCTCTTGCCGCACCCCATGAAACCGGTCAGGTAGATGCGCACGGCCGGCTCATGCCCCGCCGGCGGCGGCGAGCAGGCGGCGACAACTCTCCCCGATTCCCCGGGCACCTCCCCGGCAGACGGCGCCGAGCACCACGACGGCGTCTGCGCCGGCCGCCAGCACCGCCGCGGCGTTGCCGGCGTCGATGCCGCCGATCGCCACCAGCGGCTTGGCGGTCCGCGCCCGCGCCCGGCGCACGAAGGAGAGTCCGACCACCGGGTCCGGCCGCTCCTTGCTGGCGGTCGGGAAGACCGGCCCGACGGCGATCACGTCCACGTCGGCGTCCTCATCCGCCGCCGCGAGCTGTGCCTCGTCGTGCGTCGACTGCCCGATGCGCAGCCCATCGCCCACCACACGACGCACCGCGGCCGGCGGCAGGTCGGTCTGCCCGACGTGCACGCCGGCCACCGGACCTGGCATCAGAAAAAGCGCGGCGAGATCGGCCCGGTCGTCGACCCACAACGCGGCATCGCTCCCTTCGACGGCGCGGCAGCACGCTTCGAGGGCGCGATAGAGCTCGATCCCGGCTGACCGCTTCGCCCGCACCTGGATCCAGGACACCCCGGCTCCGGCCATGGCGGCCACAGCCGCGGGCAGCGGGGTCGCTCCGAGCGCCTCGGCGTCCGCGATGGCGTAGACCCGGCCCGGAACGCGGGATGCGGTCATTCCTTCCCCTTCTTGAGGAACCCTTCCATGAAGCGGGTCGAGAAATTGCCGGCCCTGAAATCGGGATCGCGCAGGATCCTCTTGTGTAACGGGATCGAAGTGTGGATCCCCTCGACGACGAAGAAGTCGAGCGCCCGGCTCATGCGGGTGATGGCTTCCTGGCGGCTGCGGTCGTGGACGATCAGCTTGGCCACCAGGGAGTCGTAGTAGGGCGGAATGACGTAGTCCTCGTAGCCGTGCGTGTCGACCCGGGTGCCGGGACCGCCGGGCGGGTGGAACGTCTTGAGCGGCCCGGGGCTGGGCGCGAAGGTCTCGGGGTTCTCGGCGTTGACCCGGCACTCGATGGCGTGGCCGCGCGGCTTGAGACCGTTGGCGATCTTGAGCTTGTCCCCCGCCGCGACCTCGATCTGGAGCTTGACCAGGTCGATGCCGGTCACCATCTCGGTCACCGGGTGCTCGACCTGGATGCGGGTGTTCATCTCCATGAAGTAGAAGCGGCCGTCGCTGTCGAGCAGGAACTCGATGGTGCCGGCGTTCTCATATCCCACCGCCCGGCAGAGGGCGACCGCGGCGGCGCCCATCTCTTCGCGCAGCGCCGGGGTGAGGGCCGGCGAGGGAGATTCCTCGATCAGCTTCTGGTGCCGGCGCTGGATGGAGCATTCGCGCTCGCCGAGATGGATGACGTGGCCGTGCAGGTCGCCGAAGACCTGGAACTCGATGTGCCGCGGCTGCACCAGGTACTTCTCGAGATAGATGGAGCCGTCGCCGAAGGCTTTCTCCGCTTCGTCGCTGGCGGTCGCGAACTGGCCGGCGATCTCCTTCTCTTCCCAGACGATGCGCATGCCGCGCCCGCCACCGCCGGCGGCGGCCTTGAGGATCACCGGATAGCCGACCTCCGCCGCCATGCGCTCGGCGTCCTCGGAGCCCTGCAACGGCTCCTTGCTGCCGGGCAGTACCGGCACGCCCGCCGCCGCCGCCGTCTGGCGCGCCTTCGCCTTGTCTCCCATCAGCCGGATGACCTCCGGCCGCGGGCCGATCCAGCCGAGCTTGCACTCGTTCAGGACCTCGGCGAAATGGGCGTTCTCGGCGAGGAAGCCGTAGCCGGGATGGATGGCGTCGGCGCCGGTGATCTCGGCGGCCGAGATGATGCGGGAGATGTTGAGATAGCTCTCCTTGGACGGCGGCGGACCGATGCAGACGTCCTCGTCGGCGTAGGTGACGTGCAGACTGTCGCGGTCGGCGGTGCTGTACACGGCGACGGTCTGAATGCCGAGCTCCCGGCAAGCCTGGATGATCCGGAGCGCGATTTCGCCCCGGTTGGCGATCAGGATCTTTTTGAACATCTCCGGGCTCTTAGGCGGGAGCGATGGCGAACAGCGGCTCGCCGAACTCCACCGGCTGGGCGTTCTGCGGATAGATCTCGGCGATCACGCCGTCCACGTCGCACTCGATCTCGTTCATCAGCTTCATCGCCTCGATGATGCAGAGCACCTGCCCCTTCTTCACCCGCGAGCCGACCTCGACGAACGGCGGCGCGGTGGGCGAAGGCGAACGGTAGAAGGTGCCGACGATCGGCGAAGTGAGGATGTGCGTTCCCGGCGCGGGGACAGGCTTCTCCGCGGCTGCGGGAGCGGCAGGAGCCGCCGCGGCAGCAGGCGGTGCGGCGGCCGCAGGCCGGGCAGACGGCTGAGGAGCCGGCGCCGGCATGGCAGGCTCGGAGGCATACACGACCGGCTGGGCGGCCGCCTGGCCGTCGATCTTGAGGCGGAATCCGGAGCGCTCGACTTCGAGGCCCTGCAGATGGCGCTCGGCGACGAGCTCGATCAACTCCTTGATCTGTTCGAATGTCAACAAGGTAAAGCCCCTTTGCAAAGGCCGGGGGCGGGACCGCTCGCGCGTTTCAGGAGAGCTCACTCTCCAAGAGCAGGCGCGCCCTCCGGAGCTCGAACCGGGCGCGGCCGGGATTTCCCTCCGGCCCAAGAACGAGAAGCAGATAATAATCCGTGGCGACGGAGCTTACCATCAGAGTGAACCGATCGGTGGCAACCGCCAGGTGTTCCACCTCCCCGGCCTCCAGCTCCCGATGGTTGTCCGAGATGGCCCGGGCCTGGGCGATCATCTCGGCGGCCAGCAGCTCGAGGTCGAGGTCCGGGTCGGAGCTGACCGACTCGACCCGCATGCCGTCCTTGGCGACCAGGGAGAGCGCGACCGCCCCATCGATGCGGTTGCTGATGCGGCTCAGATGGTCAAGAAACATGCGCGCTCCCGCCCCGTAGACGCGTCAGATAACTCTTGAGCAAAAAGACCTTGCGCGCCGTCACACCGTTTTCTTCCGGGCCTGGCTGGAAGCCGGCCAGGAGCTGGCGGGCGTCGAGCGGCGGCGCCGGAGCCTTTTCAGTGAGACGAGTCAGATGCGCCAGGCCGGCGTGCGCCGCCGCGTTGTCCGGCTCGCGCTGGAGCACTTCCTGGAAGATCCTCTCCGCTTCGGCGAGGTAGCCCTGCCGCAGGTAGATCTCGCCGAGGGTGGCGGTGGCGATCGGCTCCGCCGCGGGGGCGGGCGCGGCAGGAGCCTCCGGCGCGGCGCTCCAGGCCGGCAGCTCCGCAGGCTCTTCTCCCCACAGGTCCTCCTCGGCCGGCTCGGCGGGCGCGGGAGCGGTGAACAGTGGAACCTCGTCCGCCTCCACCGGGCTCAGCGCATAGGTGGTGACCGAGGCCTCCTCCAGCCAGGACGATTCGTCCGTCGTCACCGGAATCGCCGGCTCCGGCGCGGCCACGGCGGCCGGGATCGGTAGAGGAGGCGGGAGGCTGGGCGCCGGCTCGGGTGTCGCAAAGGCGAACAGCCCTTCCGCCGTGAGACCTTCGAGATAGCGGCGGTGGTGGTCGGGAGAGGCGAGACCAGGGAACGGCAGGTCGTCCGGCTCCGCCGCTTCCGGTGCCTCCGCCGGCGCCTCCAGAGCGAAGATCTCGTCGTCACCCCGGTGCGGCGGCCGGGACGGCGGCGGCGCCAGATCGATGTCGAAGACGTCGGCCGCGGCCGGACGGGCCTCACGGCGAGCCGCGGGAGGCTCCAGCGAGAACGGGTCTGCGTCCATGGGTCGCGGTTCCTCCGCCGGCGCCGGCCGGTCCAGGGATTTGATCCGCCTGCGTAGCTCCTCGATCTCGGGATCGCTGTCGTTCAACAGACTGTACAGGTCCAGGCGCTCGCGGGCCTTGTCGGGCTCGCCGGTCTCCAGGTAGGCCCGCACCAGCAGCTTGTTCGCCACCATCTGGGTGGCGTCCTGCTTGACCACCCGTTCGAGCACCAGGCGCGCCGGCTCGCCCTCGCTCAGCTCCAGGTGGCACCGCCCCTTGGCGACCAGCGCCGAGAGATAGCCCGGATGTTCCCTGAGCCCCCGATCCAGAACTTCGAGCGCCTCTTTGACGCGCCCGAGGTGGCGGTACTCCTCGGCAAGCTGGAGGAAGACGCGGGAGGTGGAATCGGCGTCCCACTTCGCCCGCAGTTGGGCCAGACGATCAGGAAAAGCGCTGTCCGTCATGCGCGAAGATCCGATCCACGCTCGGCGGCGGGGACAAAAAGGCGGGAGACAGGGGTCGCGGCGGGCAAAGTGGCCGCATTATAGCAGGGGCTCCCCCCGCGATCGATCAAAAGACCGCGGAGAGAGCCCAATCTGCCTCTGCCCTAATGAGACACGCTGATGGAAACCGTGGCCGGAAGCTGTTGGCCCGCTCCATTTGGGGTCTTCGCCGTCACATGGACAGCGGATACGCCGACGAGGTCCTGCTGGCTCAGCGTGAGGGTCTTGGTGGCAATTCCGGTCGTGTCCGTGAAGACGACCACACCCTGGGAGTCGTCCAGGGTCCCATGGTCCGTGGTGAACGTCACCGGTGCGCCTTGCAAGGCGAGACCCTCTGCGTTGGTGACGAAAGCGCTGAGGGTCACCGTGCCGCCCGCGGCAGTGACCGACCCCGGCTTCGCCTGCAAGCTGATATCGGTCGCTGCGTCACGGATAACCAGCGTCGAGGTCGCCGCCTCGCTGGAGCCGAGAATCGCCGAGATCGTGGCGGTTCCAGCTTGCGCACCGGCATTGAGCTTCGAAGTGGCGGTTCCATCGCTCTTGGTGACCGGACGATCCGGTGACAGGGAGCCGAGATTCGTCGTCAGGATGATGGTCTGGCCCGCGGCTGCCGCCGAGCCGTCCGCATTGCGCGCGATGATCGTCACGACCGCGCTCCCGTTGACCGGAATATTGTTGGGGCTGACGCTCACGATGAGCGTCGGCTTGTCGCCCGACGACAGACCCACCTGGAGGTCGATCGAGGCGCTCGTTCCCCCGCCGCTGCCGGAGGTTCCGCCGCCTGCGCTGCCGCCGGTCACCGCCGAGATGTGGACGGTTCCCGAGCGGCCATCCGCACGGAACGTCGCCGTCGCGACGCCGTTGCTCTGGATCTTGGCGATGGGATCGATGCTCCCCCTGTCCGCCGAGAAGATGATCTCGGTTCCCGGGTTCAGCGGATTGCCGTTCGGCTGGCGGCCGATGACCGTGATGGTCGAGGTGCCGTTCAGGCCGATGGTCGAGGGGTTGGCACTGATGCTCAGAGTCGTACCGCTGGGCGCAACCGGCGAGGCCTTGCCACAAGCCAGAACGGACAACACGATGAGGGCGGCGATCAGCAGCAGGGGGCGCAACGAATCTTTCATAGCAGGAGTATACGAACGGGGGTGGCTGTCCGTCCAGACAGCCGCCCCCGGAGTGGTCCAGCAGGTCAGTGGCAGGCGCCGTCGTCCGGGCTCAGCAAGTAGGCGTTGGTGAGCGTCGAGAGACAGCCGGTCCCGTCGAGGTTGCGCACGGTCACGCTGATCGGCGTCGCGACATTCTTGGTCCCCTGAGTGACAGGCGGGCCCGGGATGGTGCATGGCGCCGTGTTGAAGGAGAAGCCCGGAGGCGCCGGCGGCACGGTGAATTGGACTGTCCGGCCGTCCGCGGAGACAGTGACGTCGGTCGCCGAGCTGCCCGTCGCCGCATCGCCGAACACGACCTGGATTCCCCGCGTCGAGAAGTTCTGGCCGCTGATCGTGGCCGTGGAGCCGCTACTGCCGCCGCTCGGGTTGATCCCGGTGATCACCGGCAGCGGCACCTGGTAGGAGAACGTCAGGTTCGCCGCGGTGTTGCTGTCGCCCGTGTTGATGTTGGTGACCTGGACACCGGTGGCGGCGATGACGCCGCTGACCGGACACGTGGTCACCGGAACACCCGTCGTCAGGATGACGATCTCCGTGCCGGTCACCGACAGCACCAGTTGCCCGACGCCGCCGATGGATACCGCGACCGGCGCCTCGAAGCCCTGGCCGAAGATGGTCACCTTGGTGCCGCCGGTGTAGGGACCGGCGCCCGGACCCATGGCGGTGATGAGCACGTTGGAGCCGTACTTGTAGAAGCCGGCGGCCACGGTGCTGAACCCGGTGTTCAGGTTCTTCACCAGGATGTCGACGAGCTGGTTGAGGTTGTTCTGGCCGAAGCCGCGCGCCGACGGCGTGGTCAGCACGATGCGAGTGCTGCTGACCGACTGCACCGTCGCCTCGACGCCGTTGAAGCTGGCCGCCCCGGTGCCGTGGCCGAAGAGCACCTGCACGGGCTGCTCGAAGCCCTGGCCGACGATGGTGACCGTCGTGCCGCCTTCGTTGGGACCGGAGGCCGGCGAGATCGAGAAGACCTGCGGCTGCGAGGTGCCGCCCAGGCTGTAGGTGAAGCCGTTGCCGAGGGTGTCGGAGGACGAGTTCGGCTGGTTGACGTTGATCGTCACCATGACGGGCACCGGAATGGACTGCCCGACCTGCGGATTCGCCCCCGCCGCCAACCCGGTCGGCGTTTGCACGCGGATGGTGTTGGGCGAGACCGACAGCACCTGCGCGGGGGCGGTGCCGAAGGTGACGCGCAACGGTTGCACGAAACCGCCGCCGGAGATCTGCACGACATCGCCGCCCGCCGGGCTGCCCACACCAGGGCTGACCGAGGAGATGAAGAACGTCGACTGCTGGCCGATCTGCACGTTGGCCGCTCCGGCGCTGGTGCCGAGCAAGGCCTTGATGGTGGCCGTCCCCTGGCTGGCGCCGGGGAAGAGGACCACCTGACCCTGGCCGTTGACGAGCTGGATCGTGGTGGACGTCAAGCCGCTGCCCGAGGCGCCGAACTCGCCGAGCGTCGTGCTCACCGTGACCTCAGTGAGGTCCGGCGGCGGCTGTCCATTGTCCGACCGGGTGACGTGGATGGTGATCTTGGCGGGCGTCGTGGAATTCGCCGCGAGCGAGACCGGGTTGGCCGAGACGGAGACGTTGTAGGTCGTCACCGGCACCGGTACTTTCGGGGTCGCCGGGGTTCCTCCAGAGGTCTTCGGCTCGGTCGGCGAGCTCGACTGGCAGCCGACGGCGAGGACGAGAGCGATCCCGAGCAAGGGGCGGGTCAAGCGCTTCAATGATCTCATACGAATGCTCCTGAAGGCCCTCAGGGCGTTACATCAATTGTAAACGAAGCCGTCTGGCTGACGATGTCGTCGCCTGCCAGGGTGCGGCCGAAAAAGCGCATATGGACGTCCAGGACGACCACCGCGGTGCCGGTCTCGGAATCGACGCCTTTTTGGGCCAGATCCAGGAGCGGAGGATTCAGGATCTGATCGGACATCATGAACGGCAGGTTGTTCTCCGTCGTCGTGCCGCCGACCGTGATGTTGCCGAACAGGCTGGCCACGAGGGGCGGAGGCACCCGGGTGCCGGTGTCGCGGCGGGTAAAGGTCACTTCATAGGAACGCAGCTCGATCGTCTGCAGGGTGCTCGTGGTTCCCGTCGGGTCTTTCGCCACGCTGGTGAGCTGCAAGGTGGGAATTTGGAACGGACCGTTCTTCGCGGAGATCTGGATCGGCAACTGGTTGAAGCTGCTGACCGAGAGGATCACGGTCCCCGCGCTTTTGTCCGTCCGCGACCGGCAGCCGGAGAAGGAGAGGACCAGAACCAGGAGAAGCAAGGCTGTGACTGTGTGTTTCATAGGAGGCTCCGCACCGATCAAAGCTTGATCACCCGCGGGGTGATGAAGATCAGCAATTCGTCGTTCGTCTCACTCCGCGACTTGTTCCTGAACAGGTGGCCGATGATGGGGATGTTCGCCAGCCCGGGCACCCGGTCCTCGCCCTGGTTGGTGGTGACCTTGTAGATGCCGCCGATGACCGCGGTCCCGCCGTCGCGCACCAGGAGCTTGGTGCTGGCTTCCTTGGTGGAGATCGGCGCGTTGGTGGCGCCGGGCACCAGGAAGGCGAGCTGCGGCTCGCGCTTCTCGATGTTGATGGTCATCACCACGGTGCCTTCCGCCGTCACCTGCGGCGTCACCTCGAGGCGCAGCGTCGCGTTCACGTACTGCACGGTCACCGTGTTGTTGGCGATCGTCTGCACCGGGATCTGGACGCCGCTCTGGATCTGCGCCTGCTGGTTGTTGAGGGTCGCCACCTTGGGCGCCGACAGGACGTGCACCAGGCCCTCGTTCTCCGCCGCATTGAGGGCGACGTCGAGGTTGAAGGTGTTGAGGACGTTGCCGAGGGTCAGGTTGAGCGTCCCGTTCTGGCCGCCGGTCGCCAGGTTGACGCCGCCCTTGACGGTGCCGTTGTTGGGGAAGACCAGCCCGGTGGTGTTGCCGTGGGCCGCGTCGGCGACCCCGTTGAAGCCCCAGGCGATGCCGAGGTTGCGGCTGAACTGTTTGGTGGTCTCGATGATCCGCGCCTCAATCATCACCTGCGGCTCCGGGGTGTCGAGGCGGTCGATGACCGAGATCACGGTGTCCATGAAGGACGGCAGCTCTTTGATGATCAGGCTGTTGGTGCGGTCGTCGACGATCACGCTGCCGCGCTGCGACAGCAGGCCGGCCGAGCCGGTCCGCAGCAGGCCCGCGATGTTCTGGGCATTGGCATAGCTCAGCCGCCGGAAGACGGTGCGCAGCGGAATCGACAGCGCCTGCGCCTGGGCGAGCGTCTGCTTGTCGCTGGCCTCCTGCTTGAGGATGGAGACCGGCGCGATGCGCATCACGTTGCCGTCCAGCTCATAGGAGAGCGCGTTGATCTTCAACACCTGCTCCAACGCCTGGTCCCAGGGCACGTTGTCGAGCTCCGCCGTCACCGTGCCGGAGACGCCGGGCTGCACGATGATGTTGAGGCCGCTGATCTGGGCGAAGGTGCGCAGGACCTCGGTGACGTCGGCGTTGGTGACCTTGAGGTCGATCGGCTCGCCGGTGTAGGTCTTCTCGCCCGAGCCCATGGCCTGCGGCTGGAAGCTGTCGAGCGGCGCCGGGGCCGTGGTGCCGGTCGCCGGCACCTCCTTGGAAGCCGCCGGCTGGATCTGCACCGACGACTTGCCGGAGGTCTTGCCGCCCTTGCTCGCCGCGGCGGTCAGCGTGGCGCTCGCCTTCGGCGCGGCCTTGCCTGCCGCGGGCGCCACGGGGGGTGCCGGAGAGGCCTCTTCGACCTCGATGCCGGGCGTGTTGTTGTACTGCGTGGTCGTCGTGGCCGGTTTGCCCGCCGCCGGCTTGGGCGCCAGCGCGAGGTCGGAGACCGCCGGGCCCGGATGGCTGGTCTGGCGCGGCGCCGGCTGCTCGTGAGGCGGCATCACCGCCGGCTTGGCCGGTGCTTTCGACGGCCCTTTCGCCGACGGTGCCGATGGTTGGGGGGCCGGCGCCTCCATCGACGCCGCGGTGGCGCCGCCGGGGCTCGACGGGAAGGTGACGACCAGGGCGTCGGCCGTGCGCTCGATGACCGGCACCACCTTGCCCTTGAGATCGAAGACCACCCGCGACACCGGCTTGGGGTACGGCTTGAACTGCGCGACGCGCACCCGCTCGACGATGCCGCCGTCGACGCTGAGGGTGGCCCGCGCGCTGCGGTTGATCACCCCGTCGAGGTCGATGACGAAACGCTCGGGCTCGTCGAGAGCGAAGGTGGCGTAGGGGAACTCGCCGTCGCCGGCGATGCGCACCACCGCGCCGCCGTCGGAGGCGAGCACTTCGATGCCTTCGAGACGGGTGGCCGCCGGACCTTTCGGCGCCGGCGCCACGGCCGGTTGGTCGGGGGTCCCGAGACCCGCCATGCGGCCGGCGGACGGCGACGGCGACGCGGCCGCCGAAGCCGGAGAGGGCGCCGGCGCAGGCGAGGGCTCCGGCGATGATGGCGACGATGGCGCCTTGGCCGGTGCGGCGGCGGCGGCCGGCGCGGGCGCCGGGCTCGGCGGCGTGCCGGCGATCGGCTCGAACTGCAGCTTGCCGCGCGACGCCGCCGCCTGCTCCTCGACCGGCACGAGCTGCACGCGCAGGTTGGAGCCCTCGGCGGTCACCGAGTGCTCGGCCTCCTGGCGGGTCGAGATGACCAGGCGGGTCATCGGCCGGCTCCCCTCGGTGCTGTTCTCGACCTTGAGCGAGGCGACCAGCCCCTCTTCCGGGGCGAGATCGGCCAGGCCGGCCCGGGGCACCGCGTTGGGCAGCTCGACGACGACCTTGCCGTCGGCGTTGCGGAAACTGGTCCACACCAGCGGCGCGCTCGCCTGCAAATCGATGTAGACGCCCGGCGCTCCTTCGCGGAGATCGAGCGACTTGATCTCCGCGGCAGCGACTGCCGCGGGGGCCGGCGCCTTCGCTGTCTCTGCCGGCGCCTCACTGGCGGCGGCAGGCGTCGCCTCGACCACCCTGGCGTGCTTCGACGAGGTGCAACCGGCACCGGCCGCCACCGCCAGAAGCGCCACCGAAGCGATCAGACGTTGCCACGCGTCGCTTTGTCTTCTGTTGACCACATCTCCCATGGCACTCGCCTCCCTGACGGGACCTGAAAGCAAAAGAACCCCCCGCTACGACGACGGGTTCAGACTCTTGACCACCTCACGAAACGGCTTGAGAGCCGTCGGATCCTGCACGATCTGCTTGAACACCACCTCGGCGTGGCTGATGCTCACGACGTCGCCGTCGTAGAGCTGGTCGCCTTCCTTGAGGAGGTAGGTTTTCTTCTGGTTCGTGGCCACGATCTGCGCCACGTACCCCTTGCCGGTTTTCCAGATTCCCTTGAGGTCGATCTCGTCGATCAACAACCCGGGGATGCCTTCGGGACGCGGGCCGCGGATCTCGGTGCGCTCCGGCCCGGCGAGCAGCGACTTGAACGGATCGCGGCGGTTGCCGGGGTCGTACGAAAAGCCGTTGCCGGAGAGGACGTCTTCCTCGCCCTGGAGGATCTCGTCGATGTCTCCCGACCCGGTGCTGGGTGTGCCCTCACCG
>DATARD010000035.1:0-18348 GCA_036264355.1 Thermoanaerobaculia bacterium | reverse complement strand
TGCCTGCAAGACCACGAGACAGGAACTGAAGCCGGGCTGCCGTTGGGGCTAGATGGTTTCTTATCCGCCGAGGAACCTTTGAAAACATAAACACAGTTTTGTTTATATACTTGCCTCGAATGAGAGCCTTGAGCTCCCAAGACAATGAGTCTCCGACGCCGGTCAGCAGAATGATCAGCCTGGATTTCTTCATCATCCCAAGGACTTTGTCTTGCCACTCTTCATCCGTTAACTTGACGCGAATCGCACCCACGATTTGGCCCTTGCTCGGTCCCGCGCTAGCAACAAAAGGGCCGAAGGCGGAATAGTGAAAGGCAAGGCGGTCTTCGAGCGAGGAATTTAAGAGGCTGTAGCCCACGAATCCAAGATTATTAAGTACATTGACGTCTGTACTAGTGGCCGTCGCGTTTCCGTCATCCGCAAAGGATCGCAGTAAGAGGATCGGCGGTCTGGGGTCCTCGCGGATGAGTGTCTGATAGTCAGGCTGAAAGTAGTAATTTGCAACGGATAGGAATCCAAAGCCGAGGGCATTGATATAGATGACCGCCGTCGCTAGGTCGTGGTGATTCGCAAGGAAGGCAGAGGGTATGAGGGCGATGCCGACGAACCAAGCGAGGCCAAGAGCCAGAAATACAAGCCATCGAGAGCCTTTCGCCGGACGGACCTGCACCTTGGCCTTGCCATGCTGAAGGAACTTGTCGAGCCGTACGTTGAAAGCCGGGAGCCAAGTGCGCCGAAGGGTCAGAACGGCCACGACTCCGCCCAGGGTCGCGAGCCCTGCCATTGCGTCAAAGGAATGGTTGACCAGGTTCAACGGTTCCGCTGCAGCCTCAACTACGTTGCAAATAGAAACCCCGGCAACAGCTAGAAAGGCGGGAATGGAGTACCGATATGTGATCGCGTCCAAGCCGCTCCTGGTGTTCCATGCCACCCAGGCGCAACTGCCATACAGTGCCATCCCGATCATCGCGATAGAGAGATTTGAGATTGTGGACTCACGAATGAATAGTGCGAACAATATGGGGACCTTTAAGACTCCGAGCACAAGCATGAAATAATTGCCCATTGTCACGAACCGGCATTGGCGCGCCAAGCCGGTGATATCGATACTCCGATAAGCATCGGGGTCAATCAAGGCAGTCCTATCTACAGCTGCAACGCCACTGTCCCTTTCGCTCATCGTATCTCCAATCGTCGTCACGCCGGGGCCGCACTAAGCTGCTTGCCATGCACTCCGAAACAAGGTCGTGCGCCCAAAGGCCAAACTCTACCGTCATCAGCTGCAGCTCTTCAAGGACCTGTTCGTCCCCGCTCGGCGGAGGTTGACGAGGGACGCTGCCCCGGCGAAGAGTTGACGGAGGTAGGAGTGTGCTTCGAGGTCGTCGGTCATCCCCATATCTTTCTCGCGAGACGGTCCGGCTTGCCACCCGGAGGTGCACGAGCGCACGAGCCAGGCTGTTGCTATACTGTCCGCATGAGCAACGCCATTCTGAAGAAATATCGGACGAAGATCCTCGACCTGGCGATGCGTCACGGGGCGAGAGACGTGCGCGTATTCGGCTCTCTGGCCCGAGGTGAAGGCGGAATAGGCAGCGATCTGGACCTGCTCGTGACGCTCGGAGAAGGACGCTCGCTTCTGGATCTTGTGGGGCTCAAGCAGGATCTGGAGGATCTCGTTCACCGTCCGGTCGATGTCGTGACAGAGCGCGCGCTCTCCCCATACCTGCGAGAGCGTGTGCTCTCTGAAGCGGTCCCACTGTGAGCCGAGACCCGCTCTACATGCAGCATGTGCTCGACGCCGTTGGCAAGATCGAGCGCTACATTGCGGTGGGCCGCGAGGAGTTCATGGTCGCGACCCACTGGCAGGACGCAGTGATCCGCCAACTCGCGATCATTGGCGAAGCAGTCAAGAGAATCTCTCCCGAGATTCTTCAGCGCCGGTCCGACATCCCCTGGCGCCGCATCGCCGGCATGAGGGATGTCCTCATCCATGACTACATGGGTGTGGACCTGGAGGCTGTCTGCAGGTGACCCAGCAGGATTTGGCCGCGCTACGACAGGCCGTCGAGGAGCTCCTGACCCAGCAATAGTCGCCGGCCGCGGTCCCTGCCGCATCAGCCGCAGTCTCTGTGACCTTGAGCGTGGTACCTGTGATGTCGGCCACGGTCCGGGTGACGCGGTTCGCGGTCTGGACGGGACCGACCGCAATCCGGGCGACGCGAAACGCGGTCCTGCTCATGTCGACCACGGTCCGTGTGATCAGGAGCGCGGTCCCTGCAAGCCTGGCCGCAGTCCCCGTGAAGTCAACCTCGGCCCCACTGACCTCGGCTTCGGTCCCTGCGACATCGGTCGCAGTCCGGGAGAGGGGGACCGCCGCCAAGATGAGGCGGACTGCCTCCGAGGTGAGGCGGACCGACGCCGACATGAGGCGGACCCTCGCCGAGGTGAGATGGACCGCTGCCGAAGTGAGGTGGACCCTCGCCGAAGTGAGGGGGACCTTCGCCGAAGTGAGGCGGACCGCACCGAGGTAAGGCGGACCCCAATGAAGGCGAGTCGGACCTCGGCCAAGATGAGCTGGACCACCGCCGAGGTGAGGCGGACTGCCGTCGAGATGAAGTGGACCGCCATCAAGGTGAGGCGGACCGACATCCGGATGAAGCGGACCGCCGTCCGGCTGAGGCGGACTGTCGCCGACGTGAGGTGGACCGCTGCCGAGATGAGGCGGACCGCCGACGACATGGAGCGGACCCTCGCTGAAGTGAGGTGGACGGTCGCCAACATGAGGCGGACCGGCGTTGACGTGAGGTCGACCACCGCCCAGCCGAAGCGGACCATTGACCCGCAGCGTAACTCTGGCGTATGATCCCTTCCTCCGGGAATCCTGACGTGGGCTCCCGTCACGCCAGACCGCCGTTCACCCCCTGTGGAGGGCTTCAAAGATGATTTCGCAGATCAAGTTTGCCAGCATCCCCGTGAAGGATCAGGCCAGGGCGCTCGCGTTCTATCGCGACAAGCTCGGCTTCGAGGTGACGACCGACGCTCCGATGGGCGAAGGGCAGCGCTGGATCGAGATGCGGCCTCCGGGCGCGCAGACAGGGATCACGCTCTTCACTCCCCCGGAGCATGAGGACCGGGTCGGCACGTTTACCGGCATCTCGTTCAAATGCCCGGACGTCGACGCGACCTATGCGGAGCTCAAGGCCCGTGGCGTGGAGTTCCGAGGCGAGCCCGAGCAGCAGCCGTGGGGCAAGTTCGCGATGCTGATCGACTCCGAAGGCAACACGTTCGTGATGGCGTCGATATGACCAGCGCCAAGACGCCGATCCTCGGCCTGCGCACGGTGATCTATCACGTTCCGGACATCGGCCGCGCCAAGGCGTGGTACAGCTCGGTGCTCGGCATCGAGCCCTATTTCGATCAGCCGTTCTATGTCGGCTTCAGCGTCGGCGGCTTCGAGCTCGGTCTCGATCCGGATCCGGACTCCGGCTCCCCCGGCGCCGGCGGAACGGCCGCCTATTGGGGCGTCGCGGATGCCGCCGCGGCGCATGCCCGGATCGTGGAGCTGGGCGGCAAGGAGCACGGCGGCGTCCGCGATGTGGGCGAAGGCATCCGCGTCGCCCAGCTCGAAGATCCGTTCGGCAATCTCTTCGGGATCATCGAGAACCCGCACTTCAAGGATTGAGAGCCTACCGCGCCGGCTCCAGCACCTCCGCCGCGGCGGGCGACAGGGTCACCGCCGCGGGGAAGTGCCCTCCTTCGACCCACACGATGCGCTGTGCCTCGAAGGCCGTCTCCCTATTTCACCAGCTCGACAGCATCCGCCGCGGCCGGCGAGAGGGTGATCTCTCTCGGAAGATGGCTCCCTTCGATCCAGAGAATCCGCTGGGTTGCAAGAAGCGTGTCCAGGCGTTCAAAGGCGTTTTGCGTCTTGGTGGCCGAGCCGATGTCCTCGGCGCCACCCCAGGCCTTGGCGCCGAACGTCTCCTTGCCGCCGAGCGACCAGACGACGAGAGGGACGCGCACCGACTCCAGATAGTGACGCACTGTGTCGGCATCGTACCGGCTGAAGTCCCTGGGCTCATACCCGAGAACGAGGAGGACAGCGCGTGGGCGGTTGCCGGCGAGGGCTTGCAGGCCGGCCACGGCGACGGCGTCGGCCAGACGCTGGTCATACTTCTCGGTCTCCGGCAGGGCGCGGCCGAGCAACCAGAGGACACCACCGTCCTTTCCCGTGTAATCGCGCGAGGCGTCGAACAATTCGGCGGGCACGCCCGGCCCCGAGAACGAACGGGCGGAGGGCCAGACGAAGCGGACCTGGTCGTCCTTGCCGAGCACCATCTGGAAGCGGCGCAGCTCGTTCATCCCCGCGACCAGGCTGGTGCCCGCCTTCTCGCGGTCGTAGCCTTCCAGGATCGGCCGCGCCTCGCCGTCGCGGACGACGAGGAGCTGCGCCGGGCCCTCCTCGACCGCCGTGACCGGCGCCGCCTTGCCGCCCACGCGGATCCAATCCTGGAGCGCCTCCGGCGGCGGCAGGCTCTTGCCCGGACGCAGGCGCACCGGAACGGCGGTCAGATCGGTCGAGATCTCCCCCAGCCGGCCGCCGAAAGCCACATCCTTGCGCGCCACGACGGTCCCCGCGAAGCGGATCTCGGCGCTCAGGATGTGCGACACCTCGCCGGCGACCGCCGGCAGCACCGCATGCGCGTTGGCGTCCAACGCGACCGGCTGACCGTCGAGCAGCAGGCTCACCACCGCCGGTTTCTCGCCGGTCAGGCTCTTCCACGTCAGGCGCGCTCCGACCGGCTGCCCGTTGGCACCGCTCTCCAGCAGGATGTCCGCCTCGGCCGCCGCGCGCGGAAGATTGAGCACCTGGCGCGCCCGCCCGACCTCCTGCCCCTTGTCATCGAGCGCCCGCGCCACCAGCTCATGCGGCTCGAGAGCGGCGCCGAAATCGAGCCGCGTGCGCCAGGGGGGTCCGTCGAGGCGCACCACCGCGGCGCCGTCGAGCATCAGCTCCACCGCGTGGACCGGCCCGCGCACCGCCACGCCGACCTGCTGCTTCCCCGCCGTCAAACCCAGGAAGAGGGTGAGAAACGCGATCTGTACCATGAGCCGGTCCTCCTGCCCCTGAGCATAGCGCGACTGGCGCGTCGTGGCAGCGTTCTTGCTGGACTGATTTCTGATGCGCGAAGCCCATGAACCGTTTCACCGCGACACGGAACCAACAGCCAAGGGGATCTCTGCCCCAGGAGGAAGGCCGTGAAGAAGACCATTCTTGCTGCCCTGATCATCTCGGCGCTCGCCGCCACGGCGGCCCTCGCCCGGCATGCCAACCCGACCTACATTCCACCCGCCGAGCCCGGCCAGATCTTCACCGTGATCAACTATCCGCGGGCGCAGGGCAAGGCCCAGACCGCCACGATCAGCACGTCCTTCGCCGGCACCAACCGCTCGATCATCGCGATCGCTCCCGGCTATCAGAATCCGTGCACCACGTCGACGCCCGCGGGGGTGGTCCTCAAGCTGCGGCACTCGACCGCGGAGCCCACGCCGCTCACCCTGACGACCAACGGCACCATCATCCGCGGCCCCTATCAGGGAGATCCACCGCCGGAGCTGCTGCACGCCTGCTACAAGCTGATAACATAGCGGCTCAATGAGCCGGCTCGAGCTGATGGCGAAGTGGTTCCTCGGCCTCTTTTTCGTGCTGGCGGGAGTCAACCACTTCGTCCGGCCCGGCCTGTATGTGAAGATCATGCCGCCGTATCTGGCGTGGCCGCTGGCGCTGGTCTACGTCAGCGGCGTCTGCGAGGTGGCGCTGGGCGCTCTGTTCCTGGTGCCGCGCTACCAGATACCAGCCGCCTGGGGATTGATCGCGCTGCTCATCGCCATCTTCCCCGCCAACCTGCACATGGCCCTGCACCCCGAGCAGTTCTCCAAGATCCCGCCGCTCGTCCTCTGGCTCCGCCTGCCGCTCCAGGCGGTGCTCATCGGCTGGGTGTACTGGTACGCCCGGGGCTGAGCGACTTCGCCTCCTCCACCAGCTCCCAGAGCCGGCTCGGCTTGAGCGGAATCTCGCGAATTTCGAAGCCGGGGATGGCCAGCGCGTCTTCCACCGCCTGCGCGAAGAGCGCTCCGACCGGGATCGCTCCCGCCTCCCCCGCTCCCTTGGTGCCCAGCGCGTTGAGCGGCGAGGGGGTCTCCTCGTGGCCCACGTCGATGCGCGGCACGTCGAGCGCGGTGGGGAGCAGGAAGTCCATGAAGGAGCCGTTCAGGAGCTGGCCGTTGTCGTCGTAAACGAGCTGCTCGTAGAAGGCGTTGCCGAGGCCCTGCGCGACGCCGCCGTGCACCTGGCCGTCGACCAGGAGGGGATTGAGCACGACGCCGCAGTCGTGGACGACGACGTACTTCTTGACCTCGACGTTCATCGTCTCCGGGTCCACTTCGAGGATGCAGGCGTGCACGCCGCTCGCCGTGGCGCCGCGATAGGGACCGAAATAGGACGTGGCTTCGAGGCCCGGCTCGGTTCCCGGTTTCACCGCGCCGCGCATCGGATTGGCCTGACGCGCCAGCTCGCCGAGTGGGATCGAGCGCTCCGGCGCGCCTTTGATGCGCACCGCGCCTCCCGCCAGCTCCAGATCCTCCTCGGAGGCTTCGAGCAGCTCCGCCGCCAGCTTCAGCGTCTTGCCGCGCACCAGTTTCGCCGCCTCGTGCACCGCGTTGCCCGCCACCACCGCGCCGCGGCTGGCGAAGGTGCCGGTGCCCCAATGGAACTGGTCGGTGTCGCCGGTCACGACCTGAATGTCGGCAACGTCCACGCCGAGCTGCGCCGCGGCGACCTGGGCGAAGACCGTAAAATGCCCCTGCCCCTGCGTGCCGATGCCGGTGACGACGGTCACCTTGCCGCTCGTCTGCACCTGCACGCGCGCGCCTTCGAACGGTCCGATGCCGGTGCCTTCGACGTAGGCCACGATCCCGATGCCGGCCGCCCGGCCTTCGGCACGCAGACGCGGCTGCTCTTCCTTTTTGAACTGATTCCAACCGATCATCGCCAGCGCCTTGTCGAGCACCGGCTCGTAGTTGCCGCTGTCGTAGTAGAGCGGCGCGAAATCCTGATAGATGATCTCGTGATTGTGCGGGAAGGCGTCCGGACGCAGAAAATTGCGGCGGCGGATCTCGACGCGGTCGATGCCCAGCTCCTCGGCCGCCGCGTCGAGCAGCCGTTCGATCACGAACACGCCGTGCTGCCGGCCGGCACCGCGGTAGGGGGTGACGATCGTCTTGGTGGTGAATACCGCCTTGAATTCACTCCAGTAGGCGGGGACCTGATAGGGCCCGAGCAGCGTGCACTGGCTGTTGAGCGGCACGGTGAGGCCGTAGGGATCGTAGGCGCCGCTGTCGTGGAGGAATGAATCATGGACCCCGAGGATACGTCCGTCTTTCGTCAACGCGATTTCGGCTTCGTGGATCTGGCCGCGTTCCTGCGTCGTGGCGACGAAGTTTTCTGACCGGTCCTCGATCCATTTGACCGGTTTGTCGAGGCGCAGGGCGATCCAGGGGATCACCACCTCCTCGGGATAGAACATCATGATCTTGGGACCGAAACCGCCGCCGATGAACGGCGCGATGAGGCGCACCTGATGATCGGAGAGGCCGAGCATGGCCGCGAGACCGTTGCGCACCGGAATCGGCGCCTGCGTGGTGTCCCAGATCGTCATCCGCTGCGCGCGCAGATCCCACTGCGCCACCACGCCGCGGTTTTCGATCGCCGCCGAAGCGCCGCGGTCGTAGGAGTAACGCCGCTTGATGACCACGTCGGCCTGCGCCCGCGCCGCCTCCCAATCTCCCTTGATCTGCACAACGCGCGCGGCAAGGTTCGATCCCACGTCCTCATGCACCAGCGCCGCGCCGGGAGCGAGCGCCTTCTCCAAGTCCACGACGGCCGGCAGCGCTTCGTATTCGACCGCGATGTCTTCGAGAGCATCCTCGGCGACATAGCGCGACACCGCGACCACCACCGCCACCGGCTCGCCGAGCTGGCGCACCTTGCCCTTCGCGAGCGGCACCTGCGTCCGCTGGTTGAACACCATTCCGGCGACGGGCGGCGGCGGCACCAGGAGCGGCCCCGGCTTCCAGTAGTCGCCGAGATCCTCGGCCGTGTACACCGCGATCACCCCCTCCCTCTGCAGCGCTCGCGACGTGTCGATCCCCACAATCCGGGCATGCGCGTAGGGGCTGCGCAGGAACGCCGCGTGCAGCATCCCGGGCAGATCGACGTCGTCCACGAACAGCGCTCGTCCGGTCAGCAGGCGAGGGTCTTCGTTGCGCTTGGTGCGGATGCCGATGGATGAGGCCGCGGTGGTCATTGTTGGTCTCCGGTCCAGGCCCTGATGAAGTCGATGAATTCTGACACAGGCATGGTGCTCAGGTCGTCTTCGGAAAAGCCCTCGCCTCTTCGTTTGATGTAAAAATCTGTGATGAACCCGTTGAATCGATACCAAAGAGTCTGCGGGCTGTCGACACGTCGCAGCCCGACCGTCTCGACGAACCAGTTCCTGACCTCCCGGACAAGGCCCGCAGGATCGTTCCCGTGGCTCTTCACGTCGACGCCGGAAAGATCGGAGAGGGCCTTCATGGCCTCGAATTTCTCCTTTTCAAGGATCAAGCACTGTTTCTTCTTCAACGGACCCGAGGCAAACTGCCGGCAGCCGTATTCAATACCAAGCTCAAAAGGCATGTTCATCCGGTAGAGCTCATTCGCCTCACGGGATTGGAGCCTTGAGAGGTCATGAATACTGTACCGGGACTGCTTGATCAGACTACAGATCTTGGTGATGCGAAGCTCTCCGGAATCAGACCTCTCCAAGGCGATCTTGGGATGAAATCCCAGAGAGACGACGATGAACAGGAGAGGGCGGAGAAGACGCTGGTAATCGCTGTCGAAAGGACAGTTGATGAAAACATTGTTTTCGAACTGCTCGTCATGGCGGGCAGGCACGGTCAGCGGTCTGGCTAAGAGTGCGACTCACGACCGTAGGAGTCCATCCGTTCGACCGTACCATCCGTCCTGTGAATGACGAACATGAAGCCCAGGTCTCGACTGGCCTGCTCACCCCAGGCGACGGCGTCCTTTTTGTCTTCAAAGAGCTTCGAAGCTCGATGCGAACGGCCTCGGACGACCGCCCATCCTCTGGGGTGGGAGATGACGTGATAGACTTGGTCGCTCTTCATCATCGTTCCTCCGCGATCTCTGGGATCAGACTACGCGAGAGCGCCCCGGGGGTCAAGCGCACTTCCCCCAGGACGTCCTCCGGGGCCGCCCCGCTCTATTTCTCCTGCACGAACGCCACGATGCGCGCGAACGCCGCTTCGCCGCCTTTGAAGCGGAACGGGAAACAGCCGAGCCAGACTCTCTGGTCCAGCACTTCGTCGATCTGGCCGCCGACGTTCTCGGCGTGGAAGACGCCGTGCGGGAAGAGCTTGACGTGCATGCACTGGTAGTCCGCCGGCCAGGGGAACGCCTGGTCGAGCGACATGCCGAGCGCCGCCTCCACCTCGGGAATGAGATCGGGGCGCGCCCGGCGCACGTTGGTGTTCCATGGGTGATCGGCGGCGATACAGTCGACGCCCAGCCAGCGGATGCCGCGGTCGAGGATCCAGTCGCAGAACCGGCTCTGCGGTCCGGGGTGCTTGAGGAACATCTTCGGCAGGTTCGGCTTCTCCTGGTTGTGCACCTTGTACCAATCCTCGTTGTACCAATGATGGTAGCCGGTGTGGATGATCAGGATGTCGCCGCGCTCGATGGTGATGCCCGTCTTCTTCTCCCACTGCTCGAAGTGCTCGGGGCCATAGATCTGGTAGTCGCCGATGCCGAACTGCGAGATGTCGACGATGCACGCCGGGCCGAACAGGGTTTCGAGCGGAATGCCGGCGATGTCCGGACCCGGATCGTAGAAATGGATCGGCGAGTCGAGGTGGGTGGAAATATGGTTCGTCGTCGAGATGAGCTGCGCGTTGACGCCTTCAAAGGCGAGCCGCTTGACCCATTTCACGGTCGGGCCTTCATAGAACGCGAACGACGGGGAATCCATGCTGAAGTTTTGCGACAGGTCGAGGACCCGGACTTTGCTCATGTCATAGGGGACGTACACAGAAGCTCCTTTCGGATCAAAGCGTCAAATTTCATAGCGCTCCGCATAGGCGATCAGCGCCGATTCGAAGATCTCCAGCGGCGGACGCACGAGCCCGGCGCCCACCTGGCCGACGCCGGCGTTCCTGTGCGCGATGCCGGTGTTGATGCGCGGCGTCACTCCCAGCTCCACGACCCGGCGCAGATCGATCCCCACCGGCGTGCCGCGGAAGCCGAGACTGGGAATGGTGAAATGGGCATGCTCGGCGGCGGTGATCTCGTACATTTCCAGGGTCGCGTGGATCGCGTCCTCGGGAGCGCCGCCGATGAAGGTGACGATGGCCGGCGCCGCCGCCATCGCGAAGGCGCCGAGGCCCGCGGTCTCGGTGATCGTGCTGTCGCCGATGTCCGGATTGGCGTCCGCCGCCGTAAAGCCCGGAAAATAGAGGCCGTCCGGCACCGCGGCCGGCGCGGTGAACCACTGGTCGCCGAGTCCGCTTACCCGGATGCCGAAGTCCGTGCCGTTGCGCGCCATGGTGCTCACGATCGTGCTCCCCTCGATCCCGTGCGCCGCGTCGGCCATCGCCTTGCAGGCGGCCATCACCGGATTGAGCACGGTGAGCGGTGTATCGCCCATGAATTTCAGGATCTCGGCGAGGGTCTCGGCGTCCGGAGCCGCCTTGGCGAGCGACGGCGCCAGGCGCTGGAGAAAGATCAGCGTTCCCGCCTTGTTGCGGTTGTGCCCTTCGTCGCCCATGTGGAGCGCTTCGGCGAGAAGGGTGCGCAAATCGACGCTCCCCGCTCGCGCAATGGCGTCGCCGAGAACCGGTCCCAGAGTCTCGTTCATCCAGCGCAGCTTGTCGATCACTTCGGGAGCGAAGGCGCCGTAGCGCAAAACCTTGCCGTATCCTTCATTCAGATTGGAGAAAGTACGGTGGCCGTGCTCTGTATCGTCGACGATGTAGACCTGCATGGAAGCCGAGGTGACGCCGGCCATCGGGCCGACAGTCGCGTGGTGATGGCAGGGCGCGAAGTCGATCTCGCCGCGCTCCGCCAGCGCGACCGCCTTTTTCTCATCCGCCGCGAGCTTTTCAAAAATCAGCGCACCGATCACCGCGCCGCGCAGCGGGCCGGACATACGCTCCCAGGCGATCGGTGGACCGGCGTGCAGCAGAAGATTCCGCCGCATGCCGGGGATGACGTCGAGCGCCCGGCCGACCCCGGTCAGCATGGGACGGGATGCCATCATGCGCTCGACGGCGGTGCGGTTGGCTTGATCGATGCTCATGGCGCCCTAGACACTCCCGATGGTCGTTGCAAAACCCGGTTTGGCCGTGTCAATTGCCGCAAGGAGATCCGGGACGAGCTTTCTCAAATCCGCGAGCCGATTGGAATGTGCTCGCAGGACAATGACCGCCAGCGAGAACGCGACGAGGTTCTGCTGAAACGACAAATTTCGATCGACTGTGACAAAAATATCGAACTGCTTTGCGGCCAGAGCCAAGAGCTCCCCATTTTTGATCGTGCCCCATCCCATCTGCCGCGCGGTTTTGACGTCATGACCGACGATGTCTCGCGACAGCCGCCAGTCAAGGCATTCATCGAGCAGGACTCTCACGACGCCTTGGCAATCAGCAGATCCTTCGCTTCCTCAAGGAATGCGATGACCTGCTCACGAGTGACCGTCGGGAATCCTTCAAGAAAATCGTCGATCGTTTCTCCCGCCTCGATGTAATCTAGAGCGGTCTGGACCGGCACTCGGGTCCCCGCGAAGACAGCAGTGCCCCCCATCACATCGGGGCTGCAGGAAATCGTCGGTAGCTGTTTCATGACAAGAGACTAGCCTCCTCCGGTCCAGTCGTGCAACTCGCCCGGATCACCGGTTCTTCATCCTCGCCAGAATCCCGGCAAGCTGTTCGTTGCCGCCGGCGGTCGGTTTCCAATCCACCTGGACGGATTGGACCCCGCGGGCGATCAGACTCTCATGGAAAGATTCCAGCCCGACGTTGATCACGGCGGGCGGCGCGAGCGCATCCAACGAGACCTGCGGGCCGGGCTCCAAACCCGGAGCCAGGCGATTCCAGACCGCCTCGATCAGCGATCCCACGGTGCGGAAGACCTGCGCTCCGGCACATTCCAGAGTCGTGCTCTGCTCGGCCAGATTCTGCGGGTCCTGATCGGTGCCAACCACGAGGGCGAGGACCGCGAGCCGTTCGGAAACGACGCTCTCGATGACCGGCGCCAGCTCTCCAGCGGGGTCGGCATGGGCGCCGTCCCCCAGAACGACATCGAGAAGGATGGTGGAAACTCGCGGATCGGCGGCCTCGGCGCGCAGACGGCGCAGACGGAGCTCCTGATCGATCATCGGATGCAGACGGCCGACGGTGAATTCGTCGTCGCCGAGATCGAGGATCGCGTGACCGGCCCGGCCCAGGAACGCCTGGAGAGCCAGCCGCACCTCGGACGCCAGCGTTCCACCGGAAAAGAGACCCCGGACCTCCCCCCTCTCCCGGGGGCCGGGGGGGCGATGGGAGAGAGGGGCCGAGTGGTGAGGTCCTGTCGCCATCTCCGCCGCTTCATCCAGGCTGACCGCGAATCGGATAGTCCCCAATCGGCGCACCGGCGGCGCGAAGCCCTGGAAATTCACCACCACCGGCTTCCCCGTTGCCCGGGCCGCGGCCAGCACGCGGGCGGCGACTGTAGGAGATGGCGGCTTCGAGAGAAGGACGATCACCGCCGTCTCCGGATCGCGGCCGAGCAGATCGAGCGCCTGGCAGGCCGTGATGCCGTCGACTTCGGCGGAGAGATCGCGCCCGCCGGTGCCGATCGCCTGCGAGACGCCGCCGCCCAGCTCATGAATGCGGCTCGCGACCAGTTGCAGACCGGTCCCGGAGGCCGCGACGATCCCGATCGATCCGCGGCGCACCCGGTTGGCGAAGCCGAGGCCGGTGCCGCCCACGATCGCGGTGCCGCAGTCCGGCCCGAGGACGAGCAGTCCCTGGTCCCGCGCCTTGTTCTTGAGCGCCATCTCTTCAGCGAGCGAGACGTTGTCGCTGTAGAGAAACACGTGGCGTCCGAGGTCGAGCGCCTGCTCGGCGACCCCGGCGGCATAGCGGCCCGGTACGGAGACCAGCACCCAGCGCGCGCCGGGGAGCGCCTTGACGGCACCCTCCAGGCTGCGCGGCCGGAAGCCTTTCGGCCCCCCGCCTCCCCGGCGCACCTGGAGGAGCGCATCCACCCGGCCGAGCGCCTCCCCCGCCGCCGCGTCGCTTTCGGCTTTGACCGCGATCAGCAGGTCGCCCTCCCCCGCTTCAATATCCGTAGAGAGCAGACCGCTCTCGCGCAGCATCTCGCGGTTCGCGGTCGTCGCCATGACCACTCCGGAGTCGGCGATGCCGGGCAGACCGGTCAGCGCGCGCTGGAGCTGCATCAGGACGACCGAGTCGTAGTAGGAGCCGCGGCGGACCGCGTGACGTACGATCAAAGCGCCGCCACCCGTGCGATCTCGTGACCCCAGTGCAGCAGGTCCTCGTCGGCCGTCCAGCGCCCGGTGACCTGGAGGCCCATGGGGAGCCCGTCGGCGCTCTTGCCGGCCGGCACGCCGAGGACCGGCAGGCCGGCATAGCTCCAGGGCAGGTTCATCACCGGATCGCCGGTGGCGGCGAGCCCGCGCGGCGCCGGCCCCTGCGCGGACGGCGACAACCAGAGATCGATCCCGTGCTTTTCCATCGCGGCCATCAGCTCGCGGCGCAGCTTTGCGCGGCCCGCGCGGTCCTGTTTCAACTGCTCGGTGGAGACCCCCTGTCCGCGCTCGATCAGCTCGACGGTCTGCGGCGCGTAGAGGTCGCGGTGGCGCTCGAACCACCCGGCGTGCACCTGCGCCGCCTCGGCCGCCACCAGCCGCCGGTGCTGTTCCTCGATCGCGGCGATCCCCTTGAACGCCGGCACTTCCCGGATCTTGTAGCGCGCGGACAGCCAATCGCAGGTATCCCGGAAGTGCGCCAGCCCCTCTTCGGAGGCGCGTTCGAGATAGGGCCCTTCGGGGATTCCCAGCACCGGCGTGCGGAACATCGTTTCGATCCGCGAGTCGTACTTGGAGATCAGGGTCACCGCCAGGGTCACGATGCCGAGCACGTCGGCGGCGAAGATTCCGATGTGATCGAGAGACGGAGCCAGGGGGATGACGCCGTCGGTCGGGATGCGGCCGAAGCTGGGCTTGAAACCGACCACGCCGCAATAGGCGGCCGGCCGGATGATCGAGCCGATCGTCTGGGTGCCGAGCGCCGCCGGACAGAGACCGGCCGCCACCGCCGCCGCCGAGCCGCTGCTCGATCCACCCGGCGTGTGCTCCGGATGGTGCGGGTTCCGCGTCGGACCGGGAGCGAAGTAGGCGAACTCGGTCGACACGGTCTTGCCCAGGATCAGCGCCCCCTGCTTGCGCAGGCGCGCGATGACCGATCCCTCCGGCCCCTGCAGCTCCTCGGGAGGCAGGCGGCTGCCGGCCCGGGTCGGAAAGCCGTCGACATGGAAGATGTCCTTGACCCCGATCGGAATGCCGAACAGGTTGCCGCGGTAGAGCGAATTCGGAATCGCCGCCAGGGCCGTCTCCGCGTCGCGGTGCAGACGGGCGAAGCGGCCCTTCTCCGGCAGGAACGCATGAATCCCCGGCTCCCGTTCGGCGAAGCGCTCTTCGAGCTGGGTCAAGGGATCATGGACGTCCGCCGGCTTGGACACGATGCCCGACAGATGCCCGTCGTCGAGCCAGCTCACGACTGCTTCGCCTCCCGTCCCTTCGCCGCCGCCAGGAGCACCGAGTCGACGATGTGCTGGTAGCCGGTGCAGCGGCACAGGTTGCCGGAGATCGCCTGGCGGATCTCCAACTCGGAAGGGTCGGGGTTCTCCTCCAGGAACGGCACCAGGGTCATCAGGAATCCCGGCGTACAGAAACCGCACTGAAGACCGTGGCACTCCCAGAACGCCTCTTGCAGCGGATGCAGCGTCTCCGGCCCCGGCGCGAGCCCCTCGACGGTGGTGACCGCGTGGCCGTCCGCCTGCACGGCGAGGAGGATGCACGAGCGCACCGGCTCGCCGTCGAGCAGCACGGTGCAGGCGCCGCAGACGCCGTGCTCACAGCCGACGTGGGTGCCGGTGAGGCCCAGATCGTGGCGCAGGAAGTCCGACAGCAGCAGCCGCGGCTCGACCGCGCGCTGGTGGCGCTCGCCGTTGACGGTGACCGAAACGTCATAGGTGCCGCCGCTCATCGGGACCTCCCCTGGCGCGCCCGCTCGGCGGCGCTGCGCAAGGCCCGGCCGGTGAGGACGCGGGCCAGATGCCGTTTGAACTCCGGCGTCGCGTGGACGTCCCCCGTGGGGTCCATCTCCTCGCGCGACGCCGTCTCCGCCGCCGCCCGGACCGCCTCCGCGCCGAGGTCCGTCCCGGCGAGAAGCGCCGCCGCCGCGCGGGCTTCGACCGGCGTCTGCCCCACGCTCAGATAGACCAGCCGCGCCTCGCGGCACCGCCCCTCCTCCCCCAGCGTCACCTGCGCGGCAACTCCCACCGTGGCGTAGTCGCCGTGCCGCCGGGCGATCTCCTGGAACGACCAGCCCGTTCTCATGGGCAGCGACGGCAAGGCGATCTCCACCAGCAGCTCCTCGGGCTCGAGAGCCGTGGTGAACAGCCCCTGGAAGAAGTCCACCGCCGGCACCCAGCGCTCGCCGCCCGCCTTGCGCAGCAGGAACCGGGCGCGCAAGGCGACCGCGATCGCCGGCAGCTCGGCCGCCGGATCGGCGTGCGCCAGGCTGCCGCCGGCGGTGCCGCGGTTGCGGATCTGCGGATGCGCGATCCACGGCACCGTCTCGGCCAGGAGCGGCGCCGCCTCGCGGACCAGCGGATCGCGCTCCAGGCTGCGATGCCGCGTCATCGCGCCAATGCGCAGCCCGCCGTCCTCGCCGCGCCGGATGAAGCTGAGCTCCGCCAGCTTGTTGAGGTCGACCAGCAGCGCCGGCTGGGCGAGCCGGAAATTCAGCACCGGGATCAGGCTCTGGCCGCCGGCCAGCACCTTGGCGTCCCCCCCGTGACGGGCGAGCACGTCCAGCGCGGCCTCCAGCGAATCCGGCGCCTGATACTCGAATGGAGCAGGCTTCATCCGTGGGTCCCCCCTTCGTCGCCGCGGATTGTATCTCCGAAACGCGCTCAGAGGGTCCGCTTGAAGAGTAGCGTCGCGATGGTCATCGCCACCGCCGAGAAGGCGAGCAGGTAGAGCAGATCGGGGGCGATCGCCGCGAGGCCGGTGTTCTTGAGCAGCAGGCACTTGAACGCATGCACGGCATAGGTGAACGGATCGGCCACCGCGATCACCTGCATCCAGCGCGGAAAGCCCTGCTGCGGATAGACGGCGCCGCTGGGGAAATAGAGCACCGTGTTGAGCATGCCCGCCATGGCGCGCGGCACCAGCGGATCGTTCACCCGCACCATCAGCACGAACATCAGACTGATGATCGAAAACGAGGTGACGACGATCACCAGGAGCAGGCGCAACAGACGGCCCGGAGCGAACGGATCGGGAATTCCGGCGATCAATGATCCGATCGTCATCAACACAAACCCCGCGAGCACCGCCTTGAGCGTGCCGGCGAGATTGAAGCCGGCGATCAGCTCCAGCTTGGTGACCGGCGTCACCAGATACCCTTCGTGCAGCCCGCGCGCCTTGTCGTCGATGAAGATGATGCCGCCGCCGATCAGCACCATCATGAAGATGGACATCACGATCGATCCCGGCAGCAGATATTGCAGATAGGGGACGTAGGGATAGACCTCGACGACGTCGAGCGTCACCTCGCCGGAGATGCGCTCCGCCTTGACCGGTTTCTGGCCGAGCGCCGTCACCAGGTTGCCGAACGTGCCCGCCAGGGTCGCCGAGACGAAGTTGTCGGTGTTGTCGGTGATCAATGCAACGCGCGGATCTTCCTTCGCCAGCGCCCGCCGCGAATAGCCCGGAGGAATGGTCAGCACACCGTTGATCCGGCCGTCGCGCAGATCGGAGAGCGCGCGGCCCTGGTCGCTGTATTCAATCACGTCGAACGTATGGGCGCCGGAGGCGACGGCGTTGCACAGCTCGCGCACCCGCACCGCCGGCACGCCATGGTCCTGATCGACCACGCCGACTTTCAAATGATGCACGACGCCGCCGAACGCATAGCCCAGGATGACGAGCTGGACGAGAGGAAAGATCATCGAGACGATGATCAAGGTCGGGCTGCGGACGAACCGCCGCAGATCGCGCTCGATGATGGCCCACATCCGTTGCATTTCATGTCTCCCGGCTTCTTGCTAACGAGGCCGCATCATGAACCCGCGGTCGAGCGGCGATGCTTCCTGGAGGGCGTCGCGCAGAGCGCGCCCGGTGTAGTGCATGAACACATCGTCGAGCGTCGTGCTCTGCACCGAGAGCGACTGCACGCCGACTCCCGCTGCGGCCGCCGCCTGCATGAGCGCCGTCGTCGTGGCCGGCCCATTGCCCGAGGCGATGCGGAAGATCGTATCGTGGCCGATGACCTCCTCCACCTCCGGCAGCGCGCGCAGCCGCTCCACCCAACCGTCGGGAATCGCCGAGAAGCTCACTTCCACGATGTTCTTGCCCGGGATCGATGCCTTGAGCCGCAGCGGCGAATCGAGCGCCTTGAGCTCGCCGTGATCGACGATCGCAATGCGATCGCAGAGCTTGTCGGCTTCGTCCATGTAATGCGTCGTGATGAGAATCGTCAGATCGCGCTCGGCTTTGATCTTCTGGAGCATCTCCCACACGGCCACGCGCGAGACCGGATCGAGGCCCGTCGTCGGCTCGTCGAGGAAGAAGATGCGCGGCTCGTGGACCAGGCCGCGCGCGATCTCGACGCGGCGTCGCATGCCGCCCGACAGGTTCTTCACCTGCTTGTCGGCCCACTGCGACAGCTCGACGGCCGCGAGGAGATCCCGGATGAGGCGCGCGCGCTTCTCGCGCGGCACGCCGTAGAGCTTGGCGAAGATCAGCAGATTCTCCTCGACGCTCAGCTCGAGGTCGCTGGTCATCGCCTGCGGGATGACGCCGATCGACTGGCGGACGCCGTCGGCCTGCTTCACCACGTCGAACCCGTTGACCACGGCCGTGCCGGAGGTCGGCGTCAGCAGCGTCGTGAGCATCCGGATGAGCGTCGACTTCCCCGCGCCGTTCGGACCGAGGA
>DATARD010000009.1:0-39166 GCA_036264355.1 Thermoanaerobaculia bacterium | reverse complement strand
TCATCTTCGACGAATGCCATCGCTCGCAGTTCGGAGAGAATCACAAGGCCATCAAGGAGTTCTTTCCCCGGGCCCAGCTCTTCGGCTTCACCGGTACGCCCATCTTCGAGGACAACGCCATAAAGAAGCAGGCCCAGGGGGAGGAGGGCAGGTGGTGGACCACCAAGGATGTCTTCCAGCGCGAGCTGCACGCTTACACAATCACCCACGCCATCGAAGACCAGAACGTTCTTCGCTTCCACGTGGACTACTACAAGCCCGCCGGTGACAACGCCCCCAGGCCTGGTCAGATCCTCGCCAAGCGCGCTGTCGTCAATGCGATTCTCGAGAAGCACGACGTCGCCACAGGTGATCGCCGCTTCAACGCGATCCTCGCTACCGCGTCCATCAACGACGCCATCGAGTACTATGAGCTGTTCAAGGAGGCGCAGGCAGAACGGCAGGCGGCCGATCCCAAGCTCGTCTCCCTCAACATCGCTGCCGTATTCTCCCCGCCCGGCGACGTGAGTGCCGACGTTCGCCAGTTGCAGGAAGACCTGCCGCAGGAGCGCGAGGACAACAAGACCGAGCCGGAAAAGAAGAAGAAGGCCCTCAAGGCGATCATTGCCGACTTCAACGAACGCTTCGGCGCCAACCATTCGATCAACGAGTTCGACCTCTACTATCAGGACGTTCAAAAGCGCATCAAAGACCAGCAGTTCCCCAACGCCGATCTGCCGAAGAAGGGCCGCGAGAAGATCGACCTGACCATCGTCGTCGACATCCTGCTGACCGGCTTCGACAGCAAGTACCTGAACACGCTCTACGTCGACAAGAACCTCAAGCACCACGGCCTGATCCAAGCGTTCAGCCGCACCAACCGCGTGCTCAACGCCACCAAACCCTATGGCAATATCCTCGACTTCCGAAGCCAGCAGGCCGCCGTCGATGAGGCGATCGCCCTATTCTCCGGCGTCAAGGCCGACGCGGCGCGCGAAATCTGGCTCGTCGACATAGCCCACAAGGTCATCGAGAAGCTCAAGACCCAAGTCGGGCTGCTGAATGAATTCATGAAATCGCAGGGCCTCGAAGCAAAGCCCGACGCCGTGCCCAACCTCAAGGGCGACGATGCCCGCGCCGCATTCATCAAACAGTTCAAGGAAGTGCAGCGGCTCCAGACCCAGCTCGACCAGTACACCGACCTTACTGAGCAGGACAAAGAGATCATCGAGCAGGTGCTTCCGAAGGAGCAGCTCAAGGGATTCCGCGGCCAGTACCTCGAAACCGCCCAGCGGCTGCGGGAACAGCGCGAAAGGCCCGGCGGCGCCGGACAGAGAACGACGAGCGACGAGGTCGATCAGCTCGATTTCGAATTCGTCCTCTTCGCCTCGGCCCTGATCGATTACGACTACATCATGGGCCTGATCGCCCGCTTCACCGGGCAGGATCCCAAGAAGCAGGAGATGAGCCGCGAGCAGCTCATCGGGCTGATCGAGTCGGATGCCAAGTTCCTCGACGAGCGCGAGGCGATTACCGAATACGTCCGCTCGCTGGAGGCCGGGAGGCCGCTGGACGAGAAGGCCGTTCGCGAGGGCTACCAGCGGTTCAAGGCCGAGCGGGGCGCGAAGGAGGTAGCTGCGACGGCGCAGAAGCACGGGCTCGCCGCCGAGGCGTTGCAGGCGTTCGTCGACCGCACCCTTCTACCACCGATGATCTTCAACGCGGAGCAGCTCAACGATCTGCTCGCTCCGCTCGATCTCGGCTGGCGCGCCCGCACGGAGAAGGAGCTGGCCCTGATGGCTGACCTCGTCCCCCTACTGAAGAAGCGCGCCGCCGGGCGGGAAATTTCAGGGCTTAGCGCGTATGAGGGATGAGGCATGACGATGAAGGACAAACCCAAAACGCTGACGCCGAAGCTGCGGTTTGCAGAGTTCAGGGACGGGCCGCAGTGGCGTCGCCAGCTATTGGGCACGTTGTTCACCGAAAGACAAGAGACGGGCATTACGGACCTTCCGTTGCTTTCACTGACGTACAATGGCATAATTCCTCAAGAGGAAACCAACCGGAGAGATAACTCCAGTGTCAATAAGTCGAATTATCTGAGAGTTGTTCCAGGCGACGTCGCCTACAACACAATGAGGATGTGGGAGGGCCGAAGCGCGTACGTTGGGCAAGAAGGACTGGTGAGTCCTGCATATACAGTTTGCAAACCAACGGCAGATGCCTATGGGGTATTTTTTTCTTACTATTTCAAGACATCGCCTCTGATTGAGCAGTTCAGGCGTTTCTCTCAGGGGCTCGTCAAGGACACTCTGAATCTTAAATTTGCAGCGTTCGCGCAGATTCATGTTGTCTCGCCGCAACTCCCCGAGCAGCAAAAGATCGCTGACTGCCTGAGGTCGCTGGACGAACTGATCGCAGCCGAAGGGCGGAAGCTGGAGGTGTTACGGGCACACAAGAAAGGGCTGATGCAACAGCTCTTCCCCCGTGAAGGCCAAGCCCGCCCCCACCTCCGCTTCCCCGAGTTCCGGTACGGGGCGACGTGGGGCACTGAGCCGCTTGGCGAGATATTCGAAACGATGAGTGGAGGCACACCGGATCGGACGAAGAGGGAGTACTGGGGTGGCACTGTCCCATGGATCACAACCTCGCTGGTGGACTTCAACATAATTCGCGAAGTAGAAGAGTTCATCACCGAAGCGGGCTTAGGGAACTCGGCCGCTAAAGTGTTCCCGAAGGGGACTGTTCTCGTCGCCATGTACGGGCAGGGCCAGACTCGGGGCAAGGTCGCGATCTTGGATATTGAAGCGGCCACCAATCAAGCGTGCGCAGCGATTCTGCCTGCCAACGGATTCGATCCGGCGTTCACCTTCCTGAGCCTATCTGGGCGCTACGACGAGATGCGATCCTTGAGCAATCCCGGAGGACAAGAGAACCTGAGCCAAGCGCTCATTCGCGAGCTTCCGTTTTACTATCCGAATGATCCCGCAGAAAGGGAAAAAATCACCGCCTGTCTCTGCTCACTCGACGCCCTGATCACCGCGCAGTCTGGGAAACTGGACGGCCTTAGGGCCCACAAGAAGGGCCTCATGCAGCAGCTTTTCCCGTCACCGGAGGAGGTGTAGGCTATGCCCGCCCCCGCCGACAGATTATTCCGCGACCTGCCTGCGCTCGCGGAGCACCTCCGCGGCATCCTCGACAAGAAGATCGAGAAGAAGCCGGACAAGAGTCCGTTCGTACTGATCTACGCATTCAACAGCACCGGAAAAACGCGCCTCTCTGCCGCCTACCGTGAACTCGGTAAGACTGCTGACAAGAACGGGGAGACAACAAAGCGGGATACACTTTACTTCAACGCGTACACGGAAGATCTCTTCACCTGGGACAACGATTTGGTGAAGGATCGCTTAAAGGTGCTGGAGCTCAACGATCACTCGAAGTTTTTCAATGGGCTTCGGGAACTGGAATTGGAAGTGAAGATTGGCGAGTTGCTCGCGCGTTACGCCAACTTCAACTTTTACATCGACTACGACCGCCGAAGGCCGCCCGAACCTCCAGAAACCAGACACGTCCCGCTCCGCCCGGCGGTAACATTCTTCCGCGAGCGGGAACTGAACGGCGACCCAGTCCCGATCAAGATCTCGCGCGGAGAAGAGAACATCTTCATCTGGTGTTTCTTCCTCGCAATCCTCCAACTTGTACTCGACGGTGACCCGGCATACGCGTGGGTCAAGCACGTCTTCATCGATGATCCTATCTCATCACTCGACGAGCACAATGCGATAGTCGTTGGGAACCACCTGGCACAGCTTTACCGAGAGGCGAAGCGGCCGGTCCGGACCGTCGTCTCGACGCACCATACGCTCTTTTTCAATGTCCTGCACTATGAGCTGAAGGCACACGGCGGCAAACCCCAACAGTACGTCCTCAAGCGCGACCGTACTACTGACGGCTACCGGCTGATAGAGGAACAGGGCGACACGCCACAGTTCTATCACGTCGCAGCTCTGTCGGAGATTTGGGAGCTTGCCAAGGGCGAGAGGATTAGCACGTACCATTTCAACATTCTTCGGAGCATTTTGGAGAAGACCGCCTTCTTCCATGGCTATAGCCATTTTTCTAGTTGTATCAAGAAGGCTGATGATGACGCGGAAGGAATACTGCATCAACGTTTCTTAGATATTCTGAGCCATGGGAAATACTCGATGTACGAGCCGGTAGAAATGCAAGAGCAGACGCGAGATTATTTCCTTGCAATACTTCGTGGATTCATCGAGCGGCATCCGTTCAACCCGGCCCTACTACCAGATGATACCGAGTAACCAATATGAGCGAATGTGATCAAAAGCAGCTCGGCAAAATCCTCTGGAACATCGCCGACCAGTTGCGCGGGGCGATGAACGCGGACGACTTCCGCGACTACATGCTCGCGTTCCTGTTCCTGCGCTACCTTTCGGACAATTACGAGACCGCGGCCAGGCGTGAGCTTGGCAAGGACTATCCCGACCCGAACGCCGTCGGCAATGGTGGGCGCACGCCATTGTCGGTGTGGTACGCGGACAACCCCGACGATGTGGCCGCGTTCGAGAAGCAGATGCGGCGCAAGGTGCATTACGTCATCAAGCCCGAGCACCTATGGACGAACATCGCCCATCTGGCCCGTACGCAGAACGCGGAACTGCTCATTACTCTTCAGGCTGGGTTCAAGTACATCGAAAACGAGTCGTTCGCGAGCGCCTTGGAGGGCCTGTTCTCGGAGATCAACCTCGCTTCGGACAAGCTAGGGCGACAGTACCCAGAGCGTAACGCCAGACTCTGCGCGATCATCACGCGAATTGCTGAAGGTCTCGCGGAGTTCTCCAATGGCACCGACACGCTCGGGGACGCGTACGAGTACCTACTCGGCCAGTTCGCCGCCGGGTCGGGCAAGAAGGCGGGCGAGTTCTATACGCCGCAGCGGATTTCGGACATCCTCTCGGCGATCGTCACGCTCGACAGCCAGGAGCCCAAGACCGGCGCCCGGAAGCGGCTGGAGAGCGTCCTAGACTTTGCCTGCGGCTCGGGCTCGCTGCTCTTGAACGTGCGCAGGCGCATGGGGCCGCGCGGCATCGGGAAGATCTATGGCCAGGAGAAGAACATCACCACCTACAACCTCGCGCGGATGAACATGCTGCTGCACGGGGTGAAGGACACCGAATTCGAGATCTATCATGGCGACACGCTCATCAATGATTGGGACATGCTCCGCGAGACCAACCCGGCGAAGATGCCGAAGTTCGACGCGGTGGTCGCCAACCCACCGTTCAGCTACCGCTGGGAGCCGACGGAGGCACTGGGCGAGGATGTGCGGTTCAAGAGCTACGGGCTGGCGCCAAAGAGCGCGGCCGACTTCGCATTCCTGCTCCACGGGTTTCACTACCTGAAGGACGAGGGCGTGATGGCAATCATCCTGCCGCACGGCGTGCTGTTCCGGGGCGGTGCGGAAGAGCGCATCCGTACCAAGCTCCTGAAGGATGGGCACATTGACACGGTAATCGGGCTGCCAGCCAACCTGTTCTATTCCACCGGAATCCCCGTCTGCATCCTGGTGCTGAAGAAGTGCAAGAAGCCGGACGACGTGCTATTCATCAACGCCGCGGAGCACTTCGTGAAAGGCAAGCGGCAGAACCAACTGACGGACGAACACATTGCCAAGATTATCGAAACATACCAGCACCGGAAGGTGGAGGAGCGGTATTCTCGGCGCGTCGAGCTGAAGGAGATTGCCAAGAACGATTACAACCTAAACATCTCGCGCTACGTCAGTACCGCTCAAGCGGAAGTAGAGATCGATCTGAAGGCTACCCATGCCGAGCTAATCAGTATTGAGAACGATATCCGAACCGCAACGGCTAAGCACAATGTGTTCCTGAAGGAGCTTGGTCTGCCGCCTTTGCCGTTGGGTAATACTGACTAACGAGGAGTTGTCGAAAGCTACATCAGAACGCTCGACGGAACTGAGGCAAGGTGGCAGCCGTTTCACAGCTCAGCTGTTGTGGGGCGTGGCCGTTTCGGTGCCCGGGAAATCGAGCCGGAGGTGGTCTGCCAAGGCTGAGACGGCCCGCTGACCATGGTTTCGGAGAGGGTTGTGGTGAAGGTCTGGGCCGTCTCTACGGACCGTCAGACCGCGAGCTGGGCAACTTCGCTCTGTGAGAGGGCGGCGTGGAGAGCGAATGCGCGTCGCGGATGGCGCGGACCATTTCGACGGCTTTGATCTCTGGGGCGGGCATAGGGATGTGGAGGAGTGAGCGTTGTGGAGGGGAGAGGCCGGGGATGAGCCCTCATGGTACCATCTCCCAGGAGACTATTGCCCTCCGCAGGGCTTCTGTGGTTTGATCCGGCAACCCTGTGGGAAAGGATGGCACGCATGCACGCGATCCCTCTCCGCGAAGACGAAACCTATTATCCCGACTCTGACGGCGAACCTGTGGCGGAATCACCGGTCCATTTGGAAGAGATGATCTACGTCTTCGAGGTCCTGGCCGGCCGGTTCAGGAACGACCCAAACGTCTTCGTGGGGGCCAACATGTTCCTCTTCTACCGCAAGGGCGATCCCAGGGGCGTGGTGGCGCCGGATGGCTTCGTGGTCAAAGGCGTGCCAAAGCTTCCCGGCGGTGTCCAACGCCGCAAGTACCTGCTCTGGGAGGAGGGTGGCAAGGTCCCCTGCTTCGTCCTTGAGACAACCTCGGAAAGCACCGCCGAAAGGGACAAGGACAAGCGGAAGACCTACGCCCAGCTCGGCGTCGCCGAGTACTTCCAGTTCGACCCGTTCGGCGAATACCTGAGCCCGCCGCTGCAAGGCTTCCGCTTGGCGAAGGGCCACTACGAGCCTGTGCGCCCGAACCCCGGCGGCGCCCTCGAAAGCCGTACCCTCGGCGTCCTCTTCCGCGCCGAGGGAAAACGGTTGCGGCTCACCGACACCAAGACCGGCGCCCTCCTGCTCCGCCGGGAGGAGGTCGATGAGAAAGCCGAAGCCGAGAAGCAAAGAGCCGACGCCGAGGCACAAAGAGCCGACGCCGAGGCGCTTGCACGGCGGCAGGCGGAGGAGAAAGCCGCCGCCGAGGCGATTGCGCGCCGAGCGCTGGAGGAGGAGTTGGCGCGCCTGCGGCGCACAATCGGCGGAAGCTGAGAATCCCAAGAGGGAAACGATATGGGGACATGGGACGACGGAGTCTTCTATCCCGACTCTTCCGACGAGCTTCTTGACCTCGAGGTGACTGCTCGCCGCCAAGCCGAGGAGCGAGCCGCCGCTGCCGAGGAAAGAGCCGCCGCCGCTGAGGAGAGAAGCCGAGCTCTGGAGGAAGAGCTCGCGCGTCTGCGGCGCACACTTGGCGGAAGTTAAGACCTTCTACGCCCGCCTTTCCCCTGCAACCCGGCACACTACCTCCTGAAGGCCCGCCCATCCGGCCATCCCGGCCGGCGTCGAGCGGCCCTGGAGGTCCTCATGTCTCGAAGCTCCAAATCCCACCGCGCCGTCGTCCTCGCCCTGCTCGCCCTCGTCTTCCTCCTCCCAGCCCTCGCCACAGCCCAGCCTCAACCCAGAGAAGCCATGTCTGCGGCCACCACGAGCCACGACACGGCTTTCCTCGACCAGCTCCGGAGCCTCCTCTCTACTCTCTGGAAGACCGGCTCCATCCTCGAACCCAACGGCCGCCCCGGCCCCAATCCTCCCGCCACCACCGCTGGCGATACCGGCTCCATCCTCGAGCCCGACGGCCGCCACTGACCGGCCACCTCTGCGAGCCGGGGCGAAAGCCCCGGCCCCTTTCCTTTCAAAGCATGCTAGAGTTCCCATGATTCGTCATTTAACCACGCCGCCGTGCGTCCGGAGGGAAGAAAAAATGGAGCACAAGCACCTTGATGCCGCCGCCCTGGATCGCCTGCTCGCCATCGACCGTTCGATCGAGCAGAACGAGCATCTCTTCTCCCTGCTCGCCGCCTGTCCTGTCTGCCGCGTGGTGGGAAGCTGGCTCCTCGACCTCCACCAAACGGGAGCCCTGCCGCCCCTTTTCGGCCTCATCGACGCCGTCCTCGCGCGCTCCCGAGCGGAAGCCCAGCACCTCCTGACCGATCTCCTCTCAGCGGCGCCCGAAGACCGCCTCGCCCGTCTCTACACCGAGCCCCGCTTCGCGAGTTGGGGCCTCTGCGAGCTCCTCATCCGCGAAAGCCGCCACGCCACGTCGGACAACGCGTCCGAGGCCCTCCATCTCGCCGACCTGGCCGTCCACGCGGCGGACCGGATCCCCGAGAACGATCCCTTCGAGGACAAGTGGATCTACCAGCTCCGCAGCCTCGCCTGGGCCGCGCACGCCAACGCCCAGAAAGTGCGGGGTGACTACCCCGGAGCTGAGAGGAGCTTCGACATCTCGGACACCTGGTGGAAATCCGGCGCCGCCGGCATCGGAGACGTCCTCGGCTACGAGCCTGTCCTCCTGACCCTCAAGGCGCCGCTTCGCACGGCGCAGCGGCGCTTCCCCGAAGCCCTCCATCTCCTCGACCAGGCCGAGGACCTCTTCCTCCAAGGCCAACCCGAGCAACGAGACCCCCACCTCGCCGGCCGCGCCCTCATCGCCAAGGCGGGCGTCTTCATCGAGATGGGGGAGCCGGACTCCGCCGTCCTCTCCCTCAAGAAAGCCAACGGCCTCATCGACCCTGCCCGAGATCCGCGCCTCCTCCTCTGCATCCGCCACAACCTCGTCGACAACCTGTCCAAGATGGGCCGCCACCCCGAGGCTGCCGACCTCCTGCCGGATCTCCGAGCCGTCGCCGCCGAGCACGGAAGCGCCCTCGACCACCTCCGCCTCGATTGGGTCGAAGGCCGCATCGCCGCCGGACTCGGGGACCACGACCGAGCCCGCGACCTGCTCGCCGCCGTCCGCCAGAGGTTTCTCGCCGACGGCAATCCCTATGAAGCCGCCCTCGCGACCCTCGACCTCGTGATTCCCTACCTCGAAGAAGGCGACACCGCCGAAGTCCGCGCCCTGGCCGACGACATGGTCACCGTCTTCCGCCACCACGACATCGCGCGCGAAGCCTTCGCCGCTCTCCTCCTTTTCCAGGAAGCTGCCCGCCGCGAAACCGCCACTGCCGTGCTCGCCCGAGAGACCGTCACCGCGCTCACTCGCTCCAGGAAGGACTTGTAGGCCGCACATCGGCCCTCCGCGCGCACTCTTTACTTTGAGGGGGAGTGTTCCTGTTCCCTTGAATTGCTGTCTGCCGTAAAATGTCTTTCAGGTTCACGATACCGTCCGAGCCTGATCCCTGAGGAGGTGTTCTGATGACCATCATCCGTAAAGTCGTCACCGCGAGCGCCATTGCCCTCGTGCTTGCATCGGTGCCGTCGTATCTCGCCGCTCAAGAGAGGGAGAGCAAAGCTCCGGCCGAGGCGCGACACTCAACATTCGACTGGCTCTCCGGCGCCTGGAGCAAAATCGCCGCCCTGTTCGCAACAGCTCCACACCCCGGCACACCGGGAGGGCCAACCACCCAAGGTAGTTGCGCGGTGGATCCGAATGGCGCCTGCACTCCGGGTGGTTAGAAGGTCTGGCTTCCGCAGCACCCTCCTGCTACCATGTCGCGGCTCTGTAGTCTTTTCTTAGAGGGGGGGATGCGACCGTGGCGGAGTTCTCAAATCCAGGAGCTGCGCGGCTGTTCTTGGCAAACTCCTCGTGCACCGGTCGCGCTCGGCTAGCTGTTGCCGAGCGCGGCTATTCGCTTCGGTTTACTGACTCGGCGGCAATGTTGGCATGGTGTGAGGCCGCCGTGGTCAACCTCCCCGACTTCATGCCAGAACCAGAACGGGGCCTTCTGATCGGCCATCTGGGAAATGCGCATCGAGTCTCATGCAACTTCACTGAAGCTGAGATCTACCTTCGGCAGGCTCACGCCCTAGCGCCCGACAATCCACAGATTCTGGAGTTCTACGCGTCCTTCATGAAGGACAGGCGACACCTCGACTCAGCGGCCGAGTTTCTCGCTCGCGCTGCTGCCTTGCGCCGCGGTTCTGGTGATTATACCGGTCACTCGAAGACACTCCTGAATTCGTCGCTTGTTCTCGATGAGGCTGGCTTTCCGAGTCAAGCTGCTGACGCTGCGCTGGGAGCCATCGACTTGGTTGGCACATTGCCGCCGACTGAGGAGCGCGAGCGCTTGGCCCGCGCCGCTTTCCAGAGTCTGGCAACTTATCTGGTCAATTCGGGAAGGCCGCAAGAAGCCCTTTGGGTCATCAGGAGTTGCAGGGACCGGCTCATGCTGGGCGGTCAGATCTTTCGACTGAGGATCGATTGGCTTCTGGCGGACATCGCCGGAGCGCTTGGCGAAAACGAGAGCGCCACGGCGGCTTATGAGGCGGTCCGCGCGTCCTTTGCCGAGTTGGGGCACTCGCAGGAAGTGGCCGTGGTCACGCTCGACCTCGCGCGGCTCCTTTTGGGCTCGGAGCCGAATCGGGCGCGCCAGGAGGCACTCTCGGTCTGGCCCATTCTGGATAGCCTTGGACTTGCCCGCGACTCTCGAGAGGCCAAGCTCCTCGACGAAGTGATCAAGACGGGAGCCGAGGCTCCGCTCGTCGAGCTTTCGACCGCCCTTCGGTCGAGCACTCTAGCGCGTCTCCGAGCCTGATTTCCTCTCGTCGTCGCCCGGAGGCGCCCAGCCCAGCCTCCGGAGGGTGCGCAGCACCGTTTCCTCAATCTTGGCCTGGCTCGGTCCCGCATCGTCCGCGACCGGCGGAGCGAGCGCTTTCGCTACCGCGGCGAAGTATTCGGACGGCTCGATGCCCGCTACCTCCAGGGCTCCGGTGATCGTGTCGATCGTCAGCGGGTTCACTCCGCGCAGAGCCCTGCTCATGTAGCCACGGGTATGTCCCAGCCGCCGCCCGATCTCGTCGAGCGAGACCGGGCCCTGCCGCAAGGTGTCCTTGAGGACGCCCCGGGCCACGTCGGCTGCCGATCCATCTCCCGGTTTCACAAAAGAGAGACTATCACGGTCACAGCGCCTCCCGGATCGCCTCCGCCGCGCGCCGGCCCGAGGCCATGGCTCCTTGCAGGGACGGGGTGGTGCGGTGGTCGCCGCAGAGGTAGAGGCCGGGGCGGCAGCGGGCGGGGAGGTCGGCCGGTTCCAGGGAGCGGCGGGCGGGGAGGGCGTCGCGCACGAGGTCGGTGCGCAGGTGGCGCCAGCCGGCTACCGCGGCTCCGAACCAGGTGGTGAGCTGGCGCCGCACCGCCGCTTCGAGGCCGGGATCGGTCAGCTCGGCTTCGGTTCCCAGTACGCTGGCGGCGATCAACGCCTTGCCCGCCGGGGCATAGCCGCGCTTCACGTTGCTCGGCACGCAGAGATTGTTGACCGGACCGCTCGCTTCGCCGTTCAGGACCAGGAAGCGGCCCACGGGCGGCGGCTGGGTGGCGGAGTAGTAGACGCAGGCCGTCATGCGGGAGAGGGGAGTGTTGAGGCCGGGGAGGAGGTGCGTCGCGTCGCCGGCCGCGGTGGCCAGCACCACGGCGGCGGCGGTGATCCGCTGGCCGCTCGCCAGGCGCACGCCGCCGTCTTCCAGGGCCGCCACCTGCGTGCCGAGGCGGAGCGTCGCGGCTCCGGCGCCGGATTTGGCGGTCAGCCGCGCCACGAGCTGGGCCGGGATCGCTCCCATGCCGGCGGCGGGGAGCGCGGCGCGGCCGAGGCTGAACATGCGGAAGACGAAGTCCAGCATCCGGCTCGAGGTGGCGAGCTCGCGCTCCAGGAAGATGCCGCCCAGGAAAGGACGGAAGAAGGTGTCGATCATCCGCTCGCTGAATCCGTAGCGCTGGCGCAGGGCCTCCAGGGTCGTCGTCTCGGGCCGCGCCAGCAGGTCGTCCAGGGAGCCCGCGCAGACCTCGCGCCGCAGCCGCGCGATGTTGAGCTTGTCGGTGAAGCTTCCGACTTTGGCGAGGAGGGTGGCGGGCAGCGCCCACGGCTGGCGGAAGGGGTCGGCCACCCGGTGCAGCTTGCCGCCGGTCCACACCAGGGCGCCGGGAGCGAAGGTGCCGAGGCGGAGAGCGGGGAGGTCGAGCACCCGGCGCACTTCCGGGTAGGCGGTGAGCAGCACCTGGAAGCCGCGGTCGAGCAGGAAGCCGTCCACCCGGTCGGTGCGCACCCGGCCGCCCGGGACGTCCGACGCCTCCAGCACGAGGCAGGAGAGGCCCGCCGCCTGGAGCTCCAAGGCGCAACAGAGACCGGCGACGCCGGCCCCCACGATCACGATTTTCCGTTCCTCGGTGTGCCCGGTAGTCACTCCGGTCATTCCCGGCATGCGCTTTTTCCCTCCGCTCGCGACGCAGGGATCATACTCGACCACCGCCCGACCATCAGATTACCGGCTGTGCTTGTAGATCAAGCCGATCAGCTCGTCGTACATCGCTTCCGCCTCTCCTTCGCCGGCGCGGATGGCGTGGGTGGCGCAGTGCTTGAGATGGTTGCGCATCAGCTCGCGGCCGACCGAGCGCAGCGCCTCCTGCACCGAGGAGATCTGGGTGAGGACGTCGGCGCAGTAGCGGTCCTCCTCGATCATCTTCTGCAGACCGCGCACCTGCCCCTCGATCCGCCGCAGCCGCTTGAGGTTGCTGTCCTTAATCCCGGGATCGACCGCCACCGCTTTCGTGCTTGTCATCATCCTTCCCCTTTTCAAGCCAGCCGGGCACGGCGCAGGCGGAGGCTGTTGGTGACCACGCTCACCGAGCTGAAGGCCATCGCCGCGCTGGCCAGGATCGGCGAGAGCTGGAGGCCGAAAGCGGGGTAGAGGGCGCCGGCGGCGATCGGGATGCTGATCACGTTGTAGACGAAGGCCCAGAACAGGTTCTGTTTCATCGTCCGCATCGTCCGCCGGGAGAGCGCGATGGCCGACGCCACGCCGGCGAGGTCGCCGCGCATCAGCGTCACGTCGCTCGCCTCGACCGCGATGTCGGTGCCGGTGCCGAGGGCGATGCCGACGTCCGCGCGGGCGAGGGCCGGCGCGTCGTTGATGCCGTCGCCGACCATGGCGACCACCTCGCCGGCTTTCTGGAGGCGCTCGATCTCGGCGACTTTTCCTTCCGGCAGCACGCCGGCCACCACCCGCTCGATGCCGGCCTGGCGCGCCACCGCCTCGGCGGTCCGCGGCTCGTCGCCGGTCAGCAGCACGACGCCGAGCCCCATCCTTTTCATTGTCTCGACGGCCGCCCGCGAGGTGGGCTTGATCGGATCGGCGACCGCCAGCAGCCCGGCCAGCGCGCCGTCGACCGCCGCGAAGACCGCTGTCTTCCCTTCGCCGGCCAGCCGTTCCGCCGTGTCGCGCAGTGGATCGATATGCACCGCGTACTCGGCGAGCAGCGCCGCGTTGCCGACCGCCAGGGCCGCACCGTCAACGACTCCCACGGCGCCGAGGCCGGTGAAGGATTGGAACCCTTCGACCGGCGCCAGGGTCAGCCGGCGCTCCTCGCGGGCGTGGCGGACGATCGCTTCCGCCAGCGGATGCTCCGACGAGGCTTCCAGGGAGGCTACGAGGCGGAGCAGATCCTCGGAGGAGCTTTTCGCGGCCGGGGCGACCACCACGTCCGTCACCGCCGGCCGTCCTTCGGTCACCGTGCCCGTCTTGTCGAGCACCACGGTCGTGACGTCGCCGGCGCGCTGGAGGGCCTCGCCGCCCTTGATCAGCAGGCCGAGTTGGGCGCCGCGGCCGGTCGCCACCATCACCGCGGTCGGCACCGCCAGCCCCATGGCGCACGGGCAGGCGATGATCAGCACCGCGACCGCCGCCGCGAAGGCACGCACCAGCGGCGCGCCGTCGGCAGGCACCGCCAGATACCAGATGACAAAGGTGACCGCGGCCAGGCCGAGCACCACCGGCACGAACACCGCGCTGATGCGGTCGGCCAGGCGCTGGATCGGCGCCCGCGATCCCTGGGCGTCGCGCATGAGCTGCACGATGCGCGCGAGCACGCTGTCCGTGCCCAGCGTCGTCGCCCGGTAGCGGAAGGCGCCGGTGCGGTTGATCGTGCCGCCGATCACCCGCGCCCCCGGTCCCTTTTCGACCGGCAACGGCTCGCCGGTGAGCATCGATTCGTCGACCGCGCTGGCGCCGGAGAGCACCTCGCCGTCCACCGGCACCCGCTCGCCGGGCCGCACCATCACCGTGTCGCCGCTCCGCACCTCGTCGATCGGCAGGTCTTCGATGGGAACATCGGTTTCCACAGCATTCCCGGAAGATATCCGCAGCACCCGCGCCGTCTTCGGTTGCAGGGAGATCAGCCCGCGCAGCGCCGCCGAGGTGCGGCTCTTCGCCCGCGCCTCCAGTGCGTTGCCGGTGAGGATGAGGGCGATGATGATGACCACCGCCTCGTAGTAGACGTCCGGTGCCAGTCCGTGCCGGGTGAACGATCCCGGGGAAACGGTCGCGACGAGCGAGTAGAGGAAGGCGGCGCCGGTGCCGACGGCGATCAGCGTGTTCATGTCCGCCGAGCGGTGGCGGAGGCTCGCCCACGCGCGGGTATAGAAATGCCGGCCCGCCCAGGCCATCACGCCCACGGTCAGGCCGAGCAGCAGCCAGGAGAGGACGCCCGGATCGACGCGATACAGCCACGGCGCGATCCGCGCCAGAGCCGGGCTCATCGACGTCATCGCCCAGCGCATGAACGGATCGGCGACCTGCCCGCCGTGCGCGGCGGCCGTCGGTATCCTCGTCATCTTCATCAAGGGCATCGAGAGGATCATCGCCAGGGCGCCCAGCGCGCCGCTCACCAGCGCGCGGCGGCGCAGGGAGTGGAATTCCTCCAGGTCGGCGCGGTCGCGCTCCGCCTGCTCGTCGAACGCCGTGCGCTCGGGGCGCGGCAGCTCGGCGCCGTAGCCGGTCGCGCGGATCGCCTCGACCAGGGCCTCGGGCGTCGTGGCCGCCGGATCGAAGCGCACCGCCGCGCTCGCCGTCATCAGATTGACCGTGGCGTCCTCGACCCCCGGCGCCCGTTGCAAGGCTCTCTGCACGCCGGCCTGACAACCGGCGCAGGTCATCCCGGTCACCGGGATGGTGATCGTCTGCTCTCGCGTCTGTTCTCGCGTCATGAGGGTCGTCATGTACCGATCAACCCGTATACCCCCCTCCCCTATTTCCAAGCTTGTTCCGGAAAACTCCTGCGGCACCTGCTACAATGGTGGCCATTCCAGGAGGAACGCCATGCTGTGCCGCCGTCTCGCCCTTGCCGCCACCCTGTTCCTGAGTGCCGCCGTGGCCGTGGCGGAGAGCCCCGGCACGCGCGAGCTGAGCCTCGGCAAAGAGGCCTTGGCTCACCGCGACTTCCGTGCCGCGGCGGAGCACTTCACCGCCGCCACCCGGACGCTCGATCCGCAAAACGAGAAAGAGCCGCTGGCCGACGCCTGGTTGCAACTCGGCATCGTCGACCTCACCGGCCTCGAGCAGGCCGCCGACGCTCTGGCGGCCTTCCGCAAGAGCGCCGAGCTGACCGCCAACCCGTCGAGCGCCTGGCTGTGGGCCGCGACCGCGGCGGAGAAGCTCGGGCATGCGGACGAAGCCGCCGACCTCAAGGCCCGCGCCCTGGCGCCGCCGCCCGCTCCGGAGCCCGTGCAGGCCAAGATGCCGGACCCCGCGCCCGAGCCCGTGCAAGCGGCTCCGGCGCCGGCCGCGAAGACCGAGCCCGCACCGCCGCAGCCCGCGGCGGCGCCTGAAAAGACCCCGGCGGCGGAGCCTAAGCCGAAACCGAGCGCCTTCCAGCACTTCTTCGGACCCAAAGAGCGCAAGGCCCCCCCTGCGCCGCCCTCGCCCCCGGCCCCGGCGGTGAAAGAAGGAGCCGCCTTCCAGCATCTGTTCGGCGAAAACCGTCCCGACCGTCCCGCGGGAGCGCAGCAGGCCCAGGCGGAGGGGCAGGAAGGGAGAAAGGCGAAAGAAGCGAAAGCCAAGGCCGCCGCGGCGACGACCAAGGTGGACGCCTTCCAGCTCCTCTTCGGAGAGAAGAAGAAAGAGGTCAAGAAGGGAGATGAGAAAAAGGGGGACGGCCAAAAAAAAGACGGAAAGGCTCCGGAGCCCAAGAAGGACTCCGGAACGCCTTAGCTGTCAGGACCGGGCGTGAAGCTCCGGCTCGATCGGAAGACCCTGAGGAGGCGAGCTGTCGAGCAGCGACGCGGCACGGTCGAACCGGGCAAGAGATTCGCCGATCGGCCCCTGCACGCGGGGAAGACGCGAGAGCAGATGACAGTAGAGGGAGAGAGTGGCCTTGTCAGGCGTCGCGGAGAGGTAGTTGGCGGCACGGGCGAAGGCTTCCTCGGCTTCCTCGATCCGTTGGGTGCGGCGCAGGCTCCTGCCGAGGAGGTCCTCTGCGACGCCGAGGAGACCTGACTTGAGGAATGGAGTGTCCGTGCCGTCGAGCACCTCCGCGGCGACGATGGCGAGCTCGGCGAGAGCGCCCGCCCGGGCAGGTTCTTTGTGAGCCATCCGGCACGACACGCCGAGGAGAGATGCCGCCACGACGCCCGGCTCGGCGCGCGCGAGCTCGCGCACGCGCTGCCTCCGCATCCGGTCGTCCGGCATCCGCGACAGGTCCTCGGCCAGGACCTCGGCGTGTTTCCCCAGCTTGGAGAGCCACGCCAGCGCATCGATCGTCTTTCTCTCTACCCGGGCCAGCGTCGCGTCGTAGTCGAAGCACTGCGTTTTCATCTTGGGACGTCCTCGCCAGTGAAAGGGACGTGACCACCGTTCCCTATCTCCTACTAACGGGCGAGTTCGCGGAAATGGCGGCGCCGGCCGGGGGGCTCAGCGCCGGCCGAGCCGCGCCGTGCCCGCGAGGCGGCAGCGCGCGACGAGTTGCTTCAGGGCCGTGAAGAGCATCGGGATGCGTTCTCGCGGGATCTGCAGACGCTGGCTGAGCTGGCGATGAGAGAGTGAGCCCTCCGGAGTCCCGTCACCATTCTGATGCTGCAGAAAATCCCAGAGCGCCGCAAGGTAGCCGCGGGTGCGGGGATCGACCTCCAGGCGTGCGATCGACGCGGAGACGCACCGGGTCAGATGCTCGAAGCTCTGCCGCGATTCGACCGCGCCGGATTCGGCCATGCCCGCAGCGTCTTCGCGCGCCAGGAAGGCCGCCCAGCGCTGCCGCGCATCGCTCTTCATCGGATCGACCAGATCCTTGAACCGGAAGCAGGAGATGCCGTGCCGAGGCAGCTCGAGGAGGAGTTGCTCCAGACGTTCCAGGACGGCTGCCTCCTGGCGGCCTCGGCCCGTGACGAGACCGGGAAGCAGCTCGTCGTTCCAGAGCACCACGAACGGCCTGAGGTCGAGCGAGGGCAGTCTCAGCTCCGCGGCCGGCTCGAAGCCCAGGACTGTATTATTGCGAATCCTCGGATCGCCCCCCAGGACATGGAGGGTCTGGCGCGCGACGGCATCCGCCAGCGCATCCTTCAACCGTTCGAAGATCCGGAAACCGACCGGGTCGTGCTCCCGCTGGCGTTCGTGCAGGAAGTTCTTGACGTTGCGGAGGACGAGGCCGTCGATGTTCTCCTTGTCCTTGAGCTGCTGCTTGAGGCTGTGCATCCGATCCGAGAAGATGTAGGCCCAGCAGTCGGTCACCAGCTCGGCCAGCGCGCTCTGGGGCGCGCGGGTGTAGCACCAGGCATGCGACATGGGGTCTCCCACCGTCTCTTCGGCGTCCCACCGCTCGTAGCCGTAGACCCCGACATAGCAGGGCGGGTTGTACCAAAGCCCGCGCCGCTTCAGCTCCCCGCCCAGCGCGGCCTGCAAGCCGTTCCAGGCCTCGTGGAGGAGGGTCGCGTCGGGAGTCTCCGCGCCCTGCTGGCTGCGTACGAACGCTGTAAAGACAGACGGCATCATGCTCGATTTTATGGCCTGGTTGGCTGCTCATCCAACGTGAGCAGCCAGATATGTCCGTTGTGCAGGGTCCTTGCGAGGTAGAGGACGCGGTCATCGGGGCTCGAGCTCAGGTCCGTATAGGTAGAGCCCGAGGGAGAGTCGAGGACCGGCCGCGTCGTGCCGGTTTGGGTATCGACAAGGCGAATCCCGGCGTCGTCGAAGTAGAGAAGACGGCGACTATCGTGCAGCCAGAGGGGACTGTCTCCGCGGCTCGTCAACCGTACATATTTCGTGTCCGCCAGAGAATAGAGCAGGATGCCGGGCTCGCGTGAGCCGTCGCGCCGCCGTCGTGCGCCGGCCAGCCATCTGCCATCGGCCGACCAGGAGTTGGCGCTGAAGGCGGCACGCCTGTCGGGGTGAGGAAGGAACTGGGGAACGCGCTGGCTCAGCGGCTTCGTCAGATCGATCAAGGCCTCGCTGCCCGCGACGTCACAGGCAAGCATCTTGCCGTCCGGCGACCAGAGGGGCGGGCTGACGAATTTGCCGGCAATGCTCGTCTCCTGCGCCAATCCGCTGCCGTCGACGCCGATCGTCCAGATTTCGTACTTGCCGTCACGGGTCGAGTAGAAGGCGATGCGCCGGCTGTCGGGGGAAATCTGCGGCAGGCGGTTCTGATGCTCGTCCCCGATGATCCGCCGCCGGCCGCTGCCATCCGGATGCACGACGAAGAACTCCTCGCGCGGTCTCAACAGTTGGTAGACCAGCCAGTTACCGTCAGGCGACGCGTCGCACACGACGATCGCGCCGGACGTCTCGGTGATGACGGCGGCGGGACCGGTCCGGCCCGTTTCCGGGTCGAAACCCGCCTTCTCGATCGTCGCCCTCGACTCGTCACTCGCATAGGCGATCCGCCTCCCATCGCGCGCGAGGCTGAGCAGCATGCCCGGCTGTTGCGACTTGGTGACCGGTTCCGGCTTTCCCTTGACCCGGCCCGATCCCTCGTCGATCGGCACCCGCCAGAGGTTCATGATGCCGTTCCGATCGCTGGCAAAATAGAGATAGCGCCCGTCGGGCGACCAGACGGGGTTCCAGTTGAAGTGGCCGTCCTGGACGACCGGGATCGCCTCCCCGCCCTCCGCGGGTATCGTCCAGATGAGCCGTTGGCCGGTCTGGGGCAGGAGTCCCCAGTAGGCGATCCGCCGGCCGTCGGGAGACCAACTCGGCTGTGCTGCATCGCCGGAAGCGACCCTTCGCCGGACGCCGGTCGTCACGTTGACCCGGAAGACCTCGCTGTTGGTCCTGCGGACCTGTGGGCTCACAATGCTGGCCGTGCCGCAAACGATCTCTTCTCCGTTGGGCGCCCAAGCCGGGTTGAAGCCGAAGTCGGTCAGGCGGCGTGCCGCACCACCCCGGGCCGGCATGAGGAAGATACCGCCACCGTTCCGCTCCGAACGAAAGGCGATCTGCCGGCCGTCGGGGGAGAAGCTCGGCTGTGTGTCGTCGGCCGGCGACCCGGCGGAGAGGTCGACGGCTTCGGCGCCGAGCACCGTCGGCTGCGAGAAGACATGGCTCCTGCCTCCTACCGACCTGGCATAGAGGACCGTGCCGCCATCTGGAGAGAGGCTGGGATACGACGTCTTCCCTGGAAAGTCGGTGACCTGGTACAGCGTCGGCTCGGTCGGACGCGGGAGAGGTGGAGCTGCCTGCGTCCCCGGGAAGGAGCCGGTTTTCCGGAGGATGAACGATCCGCCGAGGATGGCCACACAGACCACCGCCAACCCGAGCCCGGCCGCCCAAAGTCTCCGGCTCTGACGGGAACCGTTGAGCCGGTCTTCCAGGCGGTCGAGGTCGGCGAGCAGGGCGGCCGCGTGCGGGTAGCGGTCGGCCGGATCGACGGCGAGCATGCGGGCGAGGAGCCGTTCGAGCTCCGGCGGAGCCCCCGGCAGCTCCCCCGGTACAACCTCTCCGTGCTCGCCGCGCCCGGGTGGCCCCCCGGCGACCATCTCATAGAGCACGATGCCGAGCGACCAGATGTCGCTCGCCGCGTCGACCTCGGATCCGCGTTCCTGCTCGGGCGATCGGTAGCGGGGAGAGCCGCTCGGGCCGGCCTGGAGGTGCGGCTCCTGCCCGGAGAGCCGGGCGATGCCGAAGTCGAGGATCTTGACGATGCCGTCGACGGTGAGCATGAGGTTCGCCGGTTTGACGTCGCAGTGGACGATCCCCAGTTGGTGCGCCTTGGCCAGGCCGCGGGCCGTCTGGCGGGCGATGTGGACGGCTTCCGGCACCGGCAGTGGACCGCGCTGGAGACGGCTCCGCAAGGTCTCGCCGTCGTAGCAGGGCATGGTGAGGTAGAGCCGGCCCTCACCCGTCTCCTCGATCTCATAGACCGTACAGATGTTGGGATGGTCCAGCGCCGACGCCGCCCGCGCCTCGTTCAGGAAGCGCTCCTTGGACCGGCGGTTGGCAATCAGTGCGGCCGGCACGGTTTTGATCGCGACGGTGCGCCGCAGGCGGGTGTCCTCGGCACGGTAGATGATCCCCATGCCGCCCGCCCCGAGAGGGCCCAGGATGCGGTAGCGCTGGGCCGCCCCCTCTGGTGTGCCGGTGCCGGCCGCGAAGCCCGCGGGCTCCTCTCCGGCCGTCTTCTGCGCGGGGAGACCGGAGCTCAGCCAGGGAACGGTGGCGTTCGGGTCGTCGGTCGAGGTGGAGCCCGTGGTCACCTCGTCAAGGTTCGGTTTGGGCTCTCCCTTGATCTTGTTCCACACGGCAGTTTCACCAAACCGGTCTCCCCCGTCTTACGTCATCTTCGCGCCGCTCACCGCGGCCCGGAAAGGAGCGACTGGGAGACGAGGGAGATGGCGACGTCGAGGTGCGACGCCGCGGGGAGGGAGCCGAGCAGCCGCGCCTGCCCCGGCGCCGTCGCCAGCCGCTCGTCGTAAGCGGCCCGCGGGCTCGCCTCCCGGAGCGCCGCCACCAGAAGCGAGAAGTTCGCCGCGATCGCGTGTTGCAGGCGTGGACCGAGCCCGGCATAGCTCAGCTCCTGCTGGCGGAAGACGAGCGGCATCCCGGTGGCTCGGTAGAGGTGGAGGAAGCCGTTGTGCTCCACCCGCAGCTCGTGCTTCGTCTCCTTGACCGGCTTGGTCACCAGCAGACCGTGGGTGAGCACCGCGCGCTGCAGGCTGAACTCGCGCCGCACCGACGTCTTGGTCAGCTTCTGCTCGAGCCGGGTCTGGCCGCGCAGCAGCAGGCGGACGTCCTGCCAGGGCACCTCGACCGAGCCCAGCCGCGCCTGCGCCTTCAACCCCTCCGGCCCGAGCTCGAAGCTGCGCACCACGAAGCGCTCCTTGTCGCTCTCCACGTCCTCGGGAGGCAACACCAGCACTGAGAAGCCGCGCGACTTCAGCTCCTCCGCGTAGACTTCCGCCGCCGCCTTCTCCGGGAACGTGGCCAGCACCGACGGTCCGCCCTCGGGATCGCTCACCCGGTTCCGTGCTTCGAGCAGCGTACGTCCCAAGACCGCCGCGAGGCGGACGGCCAGGGCGTCCCCGGCGTTTTTTTCGAACTGCAAAGCGACGACGTACATGCAGGGGTTCCTGGCGGGAACTTTACCTCATTCGCCGCTCGGCTCCCAGCAGAGATCGAGGAACGGCTACAGAATGGCGAGGTCTACACCCGCCGGCACCGGTCTTGCCCCCTCCTGGGTGTGCGGAGGCAAAGCACAGGCCGGTTTCCTTGACTGTCACGGCCCATGGCAACACTGCACCGCGCGGTGGCAACACAGCAGGGCGCGGTGGCACAACAACAGGCCGCGGTGGCAACACAGAAGGGTCCGATGGCACAACAACAGGCCGCAGTGGCAACACAACAGTGCGCGGTGGCAACACAGCACTACGCAGTGGCAACACAGCACTGCGCAGTGGCAACACGGCAGAGCGTAGTGGCAACACAGCACTGCGCAGTGGCAACACAGCAGAGCGCAATGGCAACGCAGCACTACGCGGTGGCAACACAGCACCACGCGGTGGCGTGACAGCCTTCTCCATGTCTGGAATTCCCGCGGGGAGTGCACTGATGCCACCGCGCTCTGTTGTGTTGCTCGCCGCCCGTGTTGTGTTGCTCACCCCGGTGTTTGTGATGCTCGCCGTGGCGGCAGACGTCGTTGCGGTCGAAGACCGGCAGGTTTACTTTTCCTCGAACACCCACGGCTCCGCGCCGGTGTCCGGCTGATAGCCGGTGAAATAGAGGCGGGAGCCGGCGGGGAAGAAGTCGCCGTTGCAGAGCACGCCGGCTGCCGGTGTCGCTGTCGAGGCGGTCGCTCCGGTGCCGTCCCAGATGTAGCAGGGGCCGAAGTCGTTGATGCTCGACGCCAGGGCCACCGAGGCGATCAGGTGGCCGGCGAAGGAGATGGCGCGGGCGCCGCCGCTGAGCACGATCTCCTGGCCGGCGGGGTCCTGAAGGGGGAAGGTTCCCGCCGCCGTGCCGTCGGTCACCCAGAGATGTTCGTCCTCGTCGCTGAAAACCATACGGTTTCCAGAGGCGATCGGTGGGAGGGAGCCGAAGTGGAAGTCCGCCGCGAGCGGCACCGGGGTCCCGGTACCCGAGAGGGGATCGACCACCCAGAGGGGCTCGGGCTCCGGGGCGCCTGCATCGAGCGCGTAGAGGAAGACGAAGAGTCGCGAGCCCGCGGGGAGGATTCCGCCGACTCCCAGACCGGCGGCCGGAAAGCCGAGGGAGTGCGTTCCCGCCGCGGTCCAGTCGCTGACCCAGAGCTCCGGCTGGCCGTTGGGCGCGCCGGCGCCGGCGAAGTAGAGCTTCCCCGGGGCTTCGGTGAACAAGGGGAGTGAAACGTTCGCGGCGGGAGCGAGGAACGGGTAGGCGTCGAGCAGGCGGCGGGTCCCTTCGACGGTGCCGTCGGTGATCCAGGATTGCGTGTCGTCAAAGCGGCTGAACAGGAGCTGGCCGTGGAGGGGCTGCGCGCCGGTGCCGTCGCTGCTCGGGTCCGCTCCGGGCACCAGGTCGGCGAGGAGGTGGGTCGATTCCGGGGTGCCGTCGCTCACCCACGGCTCGGAGCCGTGCTCGGCGTCGGCGGCGAAGAAGACGGCGTGCTCGCCGACGGGGAAAGGCCCTCCCTGGACCGTGACGCCGGGTGGCGTCAGCCGCACGGCTCCCGTGGTGTCGGCTCCCCACAGCGCGGCCTTCTCTGTGCCGCGCACCCAGGCGGAGAACAACGTGCGGCCGGCGGCGGTCGTCGATTGCGCGAGCACGCCGAGATCGGGTGCCGGCGTGGGGAGCGCCAGCGGCAGCGTTCCGGCGGCGGTGCCGTCGCTCGCGTACAGCCGGATGCCGCGGGCCGGGGTAAAGGCGGAGAAGACGACGCGGTCGCCGCCGGGACTGGAAGCGGTGCCGAGAAAGGCGGGATGCGAGCCGCTGTCGATCTCCCGTCCGAGGTCGTACCAGAGGCGGGTGCCTTCCGGCGTGCCGTCGGTCGTCCAGAGCTCGTCGCCGAATTCGGCATCGGAGACGGCCAGGGGGGCCGTCGAGGTCACCGTGGCTCCCGGCGGCGTCAGCTTCCGGGTTCCCTCCGCCGTGCCGTCGGTGAACCAGAGCGCCCGCTCTCCGGCGGGCGTCGCGGCGGTGAAGAGGGTGCCGGCGCTGGCCAGGAAGAAGCTGCCGGCCGTCATGGCGCGCGGCTCGCCGCTGCACGCGCCCGGGCACAGATCGCTCAGGCGACCCGTGCCGCCGGGCGTGCCGTCGGTCGACCACAGCTCGAGACCGCCGCCATCCGGCGCCGGCGCCGAGAAGAGCAGGCGCTCGGGCTGGTGCGTGTCGTCGACGGCCTCGAGGGTGCGCAGGATCTCGCCCGTCGAGCCGCAGGCTCCCGGGCAGGCGTCCACCAGCAGGCGCGTGCCTTCCGGCGTGCCGTCGGTCCACCACAACTCGCGGCCGTGCACGCCGTCGTCGGCGAAGAAGACGAAACGGCCGGCGAGCGTCGTCGCGGCCAGGGCGGAGCCGGCGAACGGATCGGCGGCGGTGAAATGCGTCAGCCGGCGCGTGCCGGCGACCGTGCCGTTCGTCACCCAGAGCTGTCTGCCGGTCCGGCCGTCGTCGGCGACGAAGAACACGCGGTTGGTGAAAGGGACCTGCACCGCGTCCGTCAGGCTCGCGCCGGTCCGTCCGTGGCCGATCTCCAGCAGCTTGTGGGTTCCATGCGCCGTGCCATCGCTCAGCCAGAGGGCCGGTGCGCGTCCGGGGGCGCCCGACACCGCCAGCAGCAGCCGGTTCCGGACGACGCCGGGGAGGAGCACCGGAGCGAGCGTTCCCGGCGCGGAAGCGCCGATGGGAATGATGGGAAAGGTGCCGGCAGGCGTCTCGTCGGTGGTCCACAGCGCGCTGCCCAGGTCGCGGTGGCGCGCGACGAAGTAGGTCTTGCCGCGGTAGACCGTCAGGTCGCGCAGCAGGGCGCCGTCCGGGTAGGGAAGCGGCCGCGCGATCTCGACCGGCTGCTGGTGTCCGTTCACCGACCACAGCCCGGGTCCGCGGCCGTTGTCCGCGTCAAAGAGCAAAGCTCCCCCGCCGTCCCGGGGAGCATAGACCCTGCCGATGCGGGCGAGCGGCTGCAGGGTGATCGGCTCGACATGGGAATACGGATCGCCTTCGACCGCCCAGATCCTCCAGCCGCCGGACGCGCCGCGCCGCGCGTAGATCGCGCCGGAGAGCTGGCGGATCTCCTGGCCCACCAGCAGCGGCTGGAACGTCTCATCCCTTCCGTCGTAGATCCACAGCTCGCGGTTGCCGAAGGCCGTGAACGCGAAACCATTGCTCACACCGGCGCGCTGGCGCGGGCTGGAGCTGGCGGTGTAGGTCGTCTGATCCAGGTCGCGCACCAGGCGCGGCACCGGGTCTCCGGCGGCGGCCAGGCGGGGGAGCAGGAGCAAGGGGAGGAGCGTGCGCAGGGGTTGCATGATCGGCATGATAGACCCTCTCCTGATACAGTGACGGCCCAACGACCCAGAGTGGCGGGAGGCGGGCTTCGACGAGCCCCCCGGAGCACGCCGGGGCTGGCCGAAGACGCCCTTTTCCTGTAGAACGGTCAGCCAGGCGCAGCACGTCCATGGCCCATGGAGGAGCTCAATGACTTTCCGCCGTCCGATTCCGATCCTGGTCTTGATTCTGATCCTCAGTCTGCTCTCCGTCCTTGCCGTTTCTGCCGCTCCCGTACCTCCTGAATCCTACTCGGCTCTCCAGTGGCGGCTCGTCGGACCGTTGCGCGGCGGCTGGGCGACGTGCGCCGTGGGCGTTCCCGGGCAGCCGGAGACGTTCTACATCGGAACGCCGGACGGCGGGGTGTGGAAGACGACGGATGCCGGACGGACGTGGACCTCTCTGATGGACCATGAGAAGACGGCGTCGATCGGCGCCCTGGCCGTGGCGCCGAGCAATCCGTCCATCCTGTGGGTGGGGACCGGCCAGGTCACCACGCGATGGGACATGATGTCGGGCAACGGCGTCTACCGTTCGCGCGACGGCGGCAGGACGTGGGAGCAGCGCGGCCTCACGGACAGCCGGCATATCGGACGGGTGTGGATCGATCCGCGCAATCCGGACGTCGTGCTGGTCGCCGCCCTCGGCCATCTCTTCGGCGCCAACGCGGAGCGCGGCGTCTTCCGGACAGCGGACGGCGGGGCCACCTGGCAGAAAGTCCTGGCGGTGGACGAGCTCACCGGGGCGACCGACCTGGCCTCCGATCCGGCGGCTTCGGACACGATCTTCGCCTCCACCTGGCAGATGCGGAACTATCCCTGGCTGTCGTATTTCACCCCGAATGTCGGACCGGGGAGCGGCATCTGGAAGTCGACCGACGGCGGCAAGACCTGGGCGCGGCTTGCCGGGCACGGCCTGCCGGAGGCTTCCCTGGGCCGCATCGGGCTTGCCGTGGCGCCGCATGGGCGGGTCTATGCCACCATCGACGCCCTGCCCGCGGCCGGCGTCGCCGGGCTCTACCGCTCCGACGACGGCGGCGCTACCTGGCAGCGGGCCAACGCCAACGCGAGCCTCTCCAGCGCCTACTCCGCGAGCGTCACCATCGATCCGCGCAATGCCGACACGATCTATGCGATGGGGCAGTCCATCCGCGTCTCCAAGGACGGCGGCAAGACGTTCAATTTCTTCCGCGGCGCGCCGGGCGGTGACGACTACCACGTCCTGTGGATCGATCCGGACCATCCGGAGCGGATGATCACCGGCAGCGACCAGGGCGCGGTGGTGACGGTCAACGGCGGCGCGAGCTGGAGCTCCTGGTACAACCAGCCGACCGGCCAGTTCTACCACGTGGCGACCGACGACCGCTTCCCCTACTGGATCTACAGCGGCCAGCAGGACAGCGGCACCGTGGGAGTCGCCAGCCGCAGCGACTACGGCCAGCTCACCTTCCGCGACTGGCATCCGGTGGGCGGCGACGAGCGCGACTACGACATTCCGTTCCCGGGCAACGCCGACCTCGTCTTCGGCACCGGCCTCGGTGGGCGCCTGACGCGCTGGGACGCGAAGACCGGCCAGGCGCAGAACGTGGCGCCGTGGCCGGTGTCGACCTACGGCCAGCGGCCCACCAGCGTGCGCTACCGCTCGACCTGGCTCACCCCGCTCGCCATCTCGCCGCTGCCGCCGCACGCGATCTATTTCGGCTCGCAGGTGCTGTCACGCTCGATCGACCAGGGGCAGAGCTGGGAATTCATCAGCCCGGACCTGACCGGCGCCGATCCGTCCTATACCGCCGCCAACCTGCCGGCCGACTGCACCGCCGAGGTGGTGGCGCTGAACCGGGCGCGCGCCTGCGGCTACGGCACCATCTCGACCATCGCGCCATCGCCGGTCGCCGCGGGCACCGTGTGGGTGGGCGCGGACGACGGCATGATCCATCTCACCCGCGACGATGGCAAGACCTGGCAGGACGTGACGCCGCCCGGTCTCGCCGACTGGAGCCGGATCGCCCAGATCGACGCCTCGCCGACCTCGGCGGAGAGCGCCTACGCCGCCGTGGACCGCCACCGCGCCGACGACTTTCGTCCTTATCTCTATGTCACCCACGATTTCGGGAAGAGCTGGCGCGCCGCGGTGGCCGGTCTGCCCGAGGACGGCTACGTCAGCGTCGTGCGCCAGGACCCGAAGCGGCCGGGCCTGCTGTTCGCCGGCACGCAGCACGGCGTCTTCGTCTCCTTCGACGACGGCGGGAGCTGGCAGCCGCTGCAGCACAACCTGCCGACCACCGGCGTCAACGACCTCACCATCCACGGCGACGACCTGATCGCGGCGACCGAGGGGCGGTCGATCTGGGTGCTCGACGCCTATACGCCGTTGCGCCACCTGAACGGTCCCGCCGTGGAAGCGCTGCTGGTCCCGCCGGCCGTCGCCTATCGCGTGAGCGGCAACCAGAACCGCGACACGCCGCTGCCGCTCGACGAGCCGCGTGCCTTCAATCCGCCGGCCGGCGCGATCTTCGACTACGAGCTGCCGGCCGGGACCCACGGTCCGGTGATCCTGGAGATCGCCGACGCCCAGGGGAAGGTGGTGCGCAGCTTCCGCAGCGACAAGACGCCGGAGCACCCCGAGTCGGGCCGCTATTTCACCGCAGACTGGGTACAGCCGCCGCGCCCGCTGCCCGCCGCCGCCGGCCACAACCGCTTCGTCTGGGACCTCCGCGGCCCCCGGCCGCGCGCCGTGGACTACGAATACTCCTCGTTCGCCGTCCCCGGCGCCGACACCCCCGAGCTGCCGCAGGGGCTCTTCGTCCTGCCCGGCACCTATCAGGTCCGCCTCACCGTCGACGGCAAGACCAAGAGCCAACCCTTGACCGTCGCCATGGATCCGCGCGTCGACGTCCCGCCCGCGGACCTCCAGGCGCAGCACGACTTCTATCAGGAGGTTGTCGCGACGTTTGAACAGGTGACCGACGCGCAGGAGCAGATGGAGGCGGTGACCAAGCGGCTGCATCAACTGGACGACGAGCTCGCCGCCGCGGGAAAAAGCTCCGCCGCGCTCCTCACTCTCCGCGACATGGCCAAGCGCCTCACCACCGACGTCGGCGCGCTCCAGGGGGGCGGCCGGAGACGAGCCGCGCAAGACAGCCTCGCCGCCGTCGCCGCCGTCCTCGGTCCGCTCACCACCGACCTCGAATCCGCCGACCGTCCGCCCACCGGTCCGCAGCGCGAAGTCTTCGCCCAATACCGCCAGAAAGCGCAGGCCGGCATCGACCGCTGGAAAGCCATGGTCGACGGTCCCCTGCGCGATCTCGACCGCCGCGTCCGCGCGGCCGGGGGGAAGCTGGCGCCGGTGTTGCCGTAAACATTCCCCCCTCTCCCGTTCGGGGTGGGTGTGCGGGGGCACGCACGGGAGAGGGGGTCAGGGGGAGAGGGCTCTACCCCTTCTTGCCCTTCTTCGCCGCCGGGGCCTTCTCGGCCTTGACCTCGACGCTCGCCGCGGTCATCCGGTACTGGATGGTGACCGTCGAGCCGACCTTGAGATCGCCGGTGACCTTGGTGTCCGCCGTGCGCGCGATCTCCCAGCGGTCGTTGCCCTTCTTCACCACGATCATGTCGCTCGTCAGCTCGAGCACGGGGCCGGTGACCTGGTAGGTCTTCGGCGGCGCCGCGAAGGCCGCCGGCACGCCGAGCAGAGTCGCCGTCAACGTCACTGCCGCGATCCATTTCCTGGACATTCTTGATCTCCTTGTCGTGAGCGTAAGTCCTGCGGAGCAACTGCCTGGAGCGGATTATGTCCTTCCCCGCGGTGCCGGCTCAAGCCGGAACCGCCGCGGCAGAAGGTCGATCAGACGGACCTCCTCCCGCGTGCCGGCCGCAGCGTCCGGAGCGTGCGGAGCGTCCGGATCGGCCGAGCTGACGAGGAGGATCGGGAGATCGTCGGCGAACTCGGAGAGGGTCTGCCGGCACAGGCCGCAGGGTGAAGCCGGCGGATCGGTCGCGGTGATCACCACCACCGCCCGGGGATGGCGCAGGCCGGCTGATGCCGCGGCGGACATCGCGTTGCGCTCCGCGCAGATGGCGAGCGCCGGAATGCAGTTCTCCACGTTGGCCGCCGCCCAGATCGAGCCGTCCTCCATGAGGATCGCCGCGCCCACCGGAAAGCCGCTGTAGGGCGAGTACGAGTGAGCGCGCGCGGCGCGCGCGGCGGCGATCAAGGGCTCCCAGTCCATCCAGGAAATCTAACACGGGGAGAGGGAACCCCGCAGGGCTGGGCTCCCCTTTCAGATTCCGAGCCCCAGCTCGGGCTCCGGGCTCGGCTTGCGATGGAGCACTCCGGCCAGCAGCGGCAAGGTGCTCAGCGCGCCGACCGCCACCAGGGTCCAGCCGACTGCGCGTTTCGGTCTGCGGTCGAGGCGATCGCCCAGCAGCAAGGCGATTCCTGCGCCCAACGCCGCGCGGGTTCCGGCGATCATGCCGAGCTCAGGGAGAGTAACGGGTCGCGTGATCATGGGAGCCCCTCTTCTGTGAGAAACGCCGGAGCGGCAGCGCTCCCGCGCCTCATTCAGAGGGAGCAAGCCATGTGCCAGCTTCCGGCGCGGGCCGGCCCACCCGCCGGGGCGGCCAGCCGCGCGCCTCCCTGTGATACTTTACGCTCGCGCTCGGCAGGTCCGCCGGTCTGCGCGTCCCATTTCGCAGCACCTTTCTCCAGGAGGAGCACGGTCTTGGCCAGGACATTCAATGACTTGACGCCGCCCGCGGACGGCCGGGAGATCACCTGGCACGCGACCGAGGACCGTTTGGAGGTGCCGGACCGCCCGATCATCCCCTTCATCGAAGGCGACGGCACCGGCCCCGACATCTGGCGCGCCACCCGCCGCGCCCTCGACGGCGCCGTCGAGAAGGTCTACGGCGGCTCGCGGTCGATCGCCTGGTTCGAGGTGCTCGCCGGCGAGAAGGCCTACACCCAGAAAGGCGAGTGGCTCCCCGAAGGAACCCTGGAAGCCATCCGCCACTACCGTGTCGCCATCAAGGGCCCGCTGACCACGCCGGTCGGCGGCGGCATCCGCAGCCTGAACGTCGCCCTCCGCCAGGTGCTCGACCTCTACGCCTGCGTGCGCCCGGTGCGCTACTTCAAGGGCGTCCCCTCGCCGGTCAAGGCGCCCGAGAAGGTGGACATGGTCATCTTCCGCGAGAACATCGAAGACGTCTACGCCGGCATCGAATGGCCGGCCGGCTCCGAGTCCGCGAACAAGCTGATCGAGTTCATCGGCGGCCTTGGCAAGACGGTCCGCCCCGGCAGCGGCATCGGCATCAAGCCGATCTCCGCCTTCGGCAGCAAGCGGCTGGTGAAAAAAGCGCTGCGCTACGCCGTCGACTTCCACCGCGACAGCGTCACCCTGGTCCACAAGGGCAACATCATGAAGTTCACGGAAGGGGCCTTCAAGGATTGGGGCTACGAAATGGCCCACGAGAGCTTCGGCGACGCCACCATCACCGAGCAGGAGGTCTGGGACAAGCACAACGGCAAGGCGCCGGCCGGCAAGATCGTGGTCAAGGACCGCATCGCCGACTCGATGTTCCAGCAGGTCCTCCTGCGCCCCGAGGAGTACGACGTCATCGCCACCACCAACCTGAACGGCGACTACCTGTCCGACGCGCTCGCCGCGCAGGTCGGCGGTCTCGGCATGGCGCCCGGCAGCAACGAAGGGGATGGCTACGCCGTCTTCGAAGCGACCCACGGCACGGCGCCCAAGTACGCCGACCAGGACAAGGTCAATCCCGGCTCGCTCATCCTCTCCGGCTGCATGATGCTGCGCTGGCTGGGCTGGCCCGAAGCCGCCGACGGCCTCGAAAAGGCGCTCGGCCGCACCATCGAGCAGAAGCGGGTCACCTACGACCTGGAAAGACTCATGCAGGGAGCGACCCTGCTCAAGTCCTCGGAGTTTGCCGAGGCGATAGTTTCTAACATCTAGACCCAAACGGACGGAGAGCTCCGATGCGATACAAAGTCACCGTGGTGGGGGCCGGCAACGTCGGCGCCACCACCGCTCAACGGATCGCCGAGGCCGAGCTGGCCGACGTGGTGATGGTGGACGTGCTGGCCGACCTCGCCACCGGCAAGGCGCTCGACATGATGGAAGCCGCGCCGGTGCTCGGCTTCAACGCGAAGATCGAAGGCGGCGGCGACTACGCGCCCACCGCCGGCTCCGACGTCTGCGTGGTCACCTCCGGCCTCGCCCGCAAGCCGGGCATGAGCCGCGACGACCTCCTCGCCAAGAACACCGACATCATCCGCGAGGTCACCACCCAGCTCGTCAAATATTCGCCGGACACCATCATCATCATGGTCACCAACCCGCTCGACGCCATGTGCGAAGTCGCGCGCCGCGTCTCCGGCTTCCCGCGCGAACGGATCATCGGCATGGCGGGAGTGCTCGACGCCGCCCGCATGCGCTGGTTCATCGCCGACGCGCTCAAGATCTCGGTGCAGGACATCGACGCCTTCGTCCTCGGCGGCCACGGCGACACCATGGTGCCGCTGCCGCGCTACGCCACGGTCAACGGCATCCCGCTGCCGCAGCTCCTCGCCGCCGACAAGATCGAGGCGATCAACGCCCGCACGAGGTCCGGCGGCGCCGAAATCGTCAACTACTACAAGCAGGGCTCCGCCTACTACGCCCCCTCCGCCGCGGTGCTCGACATGGTGGCGGCCATCCTGCACGACAAAAAGAAGATCCTCCCCTGCGCCGTCTTCCTGAACGGCGAATACGGCCTCAAGGATCTCTTCGTCGGCGTCCCGGCCCTCCTCGGCCGCAAAGGCATGGAAAAGGTCATCGAGCTCGACCTCTCCGCCGACGAAAAAGCAGCTCTCCAGAAATCCGCCGACGCCGTCCACGAGCTGGTCACGGCGCTGCCGAAGTTCTGAAGACTCCGGCCCCCTTCTCCTTTCCGGCCAATCGGAGAAGGGGGCGTGTTGATTCGGGATGCGCCTTGGCGGGTGCTATCACCAGTCAGTAGGTGGAATCCATGAGTCTCCTCGATCGTATCGTCATCGACCCCGAAATCTGTCACGGAAAGCCGTCGATCCGAGGTCTGCGCTATCCCGTGGAGACGATCCTCGAGCTGCTCAGCTCAGGGATGACCACCGAAGACATTCTGGCCGACTACGAGGATCTTGAACGAGAGGACGTCTTGGCGGCTCTGGAATATGCCCTGCGGCTGAGCCAGGTCAAACGAGTCGTCCCGCTCGTTGCATGAGATTCCTTGTCGACGCTCAACTGCCTCGCCGGCTGGCGCGCTGCTTGAGGCAAGAGGGTTTCGAGGCCACCCATACGCTCGATCTCCTGCTCCGCAACCGGACGCCGGACAGCATCATCAACGAGCTCTCGGTCCGCGAGCAATACATCGTGGTCACCAAAGACGAGGACTTCGTCAGCTCGTTCCATTTGCAGCGACGCCCCCGCAAGCTTTTGCTCGTCTCGACCGGCAACATCAGCAATGCGGAGTTGGAAGCGCTTTTCCTGGCCAGCTTGGCCGAGATCGAAGCGGCCTTCCAGCAGTTCGATTTTGTCGAGATGGTGGCGGCCATCCTCCACGACAAAAAGAAGATCCTCCCCTGGGCCGTCTACCTGAACGGCGAATACGGATTGAAGGACCTCTTCGTCGGAGTCCCGGCCCTCCTCGGCCGCAAAGGCATGGAAAAGGTCATCGAGCTCGACCTCTCCGCCGACGAAAAAGCCCAGCTCCAGAAATCCGCCGACGCCGTCCACGAGCTGGTCACGGCGCTGCCGAAATTCTGAGCGCCGACCCAAAGTTAAGACCGAAGCACCGGGGCAATGGCTGGTTGCCCCGGTACGTCGAGTGGATGTGCCAGTACATGCTTCGGTCCGGATGACGTCGGCCTCAGTCTGGCAGAGGCGAACGCTCGATCAAGTGAGGAGGACGCCTAATCAAGTCAGGCGGACACCCGATCAAGTCAGGCAGACGGTCGTCCAAGTAAGAGGGACGCCCGATCAAGTCAGGCGGACGGTCGTCCAAACGAGAGGGACGCCCAATCAAATCAGGCGGACGGTCGTCCAAATGAGATGGACGCCCAATCAAGTCAGGCGGACGGTCGTCCAAGTGAGAGGGACGCCTGATCAAGTTAGGCGGACGGTCGTCCAAATGAGATGGACGCCCAATCAAGTCAGGCAGACGGTCGTCAAAGCGAGAGGGACGCCCGATCGGCCCCCCGGGCGGATTGAACCGGCCCTCTTCCGGATTGAACCGGCCCTCGGGCGGGTTGAGCCTGCCCTGGGGTGGATCGAACCTACCCTCGTCCGGATTGAACCCGTCCTCGTCCGGGTTGAGCCTGCCCTGGGGTGGATTGAGCCAACCCTGGGATAGATTGAGCCTGGCCTGGGGTAGATTGAGCTGAGTCCGGGGCAGACTGGGCTCGCGGCGGAGCGGATCCGGGCCAAGAGGTCCGCGGGTCCGGACAGGCCGATCACCTGCGCACTTACCCGAGAGGACAATCCATGCGCGCCGCGCTCGTCTGCCAGCTTCTCCTGCTTGCCTACCACCAGATCACGACGCTGGTGGATCTCCATCCGTTCAACGGCGTTCGGAATTCATCCCGCGGTGAGCGTCTGGCCGAGGCTGGCCTCAATGCGGTCCTGATGGGCTTGGCGCCCATCGGATTCGCGCTGGGAATCCGCGGCTTGATGCTCTATGGGGTGGTCTATTACTTCGTCCTGCTGTTCTTCGAGATCGTGATCTGGTGGATTCCTTACGTCACGGCACCTTCCGGTCGCTGGCTGGGACTGTACAACGTCCTGCTTTCGGTGGCCACCACGAGCTTCGGACAGAAGGATGCTCTCGCGGATTGGACCGAGCGGCATGTGCGGCTGCACAGGAAGACGATCACTCCGTGGCCGCTTGGACGGGGGCCGATCCTGCCAAATCTCGAGCACACGATTCTGCACGTGTGGACAGCGGTGACGGCGATCACGACCCTTTTTGGCTTTCAGGAGCCGCGATAGATAGGTGGCGTTGCGGGGATCTTGCGCAGGCCGAGCTTGTGCGCCACTTGGGGGAGGCCGACGGCGAGGCGGGCGGTGGCGGCGGTCCGGAGCCAGGGGTGACCGGTTTGACTTGCGATGAAGCGGCGGGCTTCCGCCATGTCGTCCAGCCAGGGGAAGTAGCGCGCGGGATCGTCGAAGGAGGCGATGAATTGGTCGCCGACCGCTCGCGAGCGCGAGGCGGCGAGGACGATCTCGATGGCCGGCGGCTGGAGCGGCAGGAGCATGATGCGGTTGAACTCGGTCATCGGCCGGGCGTGGCGTTCCCAGTAACCCTCGAACCAACTCTCCATCCAGGCTGCGTCGAGCGGCTCGTTTCCCCGTTCCGCAACGGCTTGCGCCAGGCCATGCGCCATCTTGGCGGCGCTGTTGGCGCCCTGCGCGCTCACCGGATCGTAGACGGTGACGGTGTCGCCGAGTCCGAAGACGGCGCGGCCCGAGGGGAGGCGGGCGGTCGGACGGCGGACCACGCAGGAAAGGGCTCCGGCGTTCCAGGCAAGGTCGTCGATCATCCGCGCCGCCGCCAGGGTGGCGCTCTCCCAGGGCGCGAATTCGGCGACCACTGCGCGCGCGGTGGCCAGCGCTTCCTCGGCGGTGCGAAGGGCGCCGAAGCGGTCCAGGCCGGAGCCCGGGACGCCTTCGAAGACGACGCTGAAGCAGGGCTCGCCGTGCCGGCCCAGAAAGGGGATCCAGAAGATCTCTCCGAGCCCGGCCGTGATGGTGAATTTGGCCGGGTTTTGGAAGGGGATGTTCTCCCAACGCCGTATCCCGGAGACTGTCAGGGCGACGAGGTTGCGCTCCGGTTTGTTGAAGAAGCTGCGCGCGTCGTCGCGGGGAAAGATGCCGCTCAGGGTCGCTTTGCCGATGGCGACGAACACCGCGTCGTGCGAGGCGGCGAGCTCGTCGAGATCGGCCTCCTGGACGGAGCGGAGGATGAGGCGGCCGCCCCGGTGCTCGAATTCGCGCATCCAGGTCGACAGCTTGAGGCGGTGATCGATGGCGCGGCAGGGTCCGCCGAAACGTCCTTCCACGGTCAGCAGGAGGTTGCGCGGCTGGATGCAGAAATCGATGTGGACGCCGTCAATGAGCGGCGCCGTGTCGGCCCAGAGGTCGAGGCCGAGCTCGCGTTCATGGGAGATCGCGGTGGCGAAGAGACCGGCGGTGACGCCGAGACGGCCGTGGAAGACCTCGTCGGCGGAGTGCTCGGCCACCAGGGTGACTTTGCACCCTTTCGCGAGCAATCCGAACCCGAGTAGCAGCCCGGCCTGGCCGGCTCCGACAATCGCGATGGTGCGCATAGCCCCACAATGTATACGGAAGCCAGGGAGAAAGGTTGGGTCCGTCACGTTAGAATCGGGTCTGATGCACGACGCCCATCCCCCCTCTTCGACTCCGGATTCGCTGTCCATCGCCCGGGACCTGCCGCGTCTCCTGGCCGCGCTGGAGCGCTCGATGGCCGGGCCGGAGCTGGTGGCGGAGGAGCTGTGGCGGGCGAGCCCGGAGGACCTCCATGTCGCTTTCGCCTATGAGCTGGCGCTGCTGATCCGGAGCGGACCGCAGGGAGCCGGCTCCGGCGCTCCGCCGAGCCCCGCGGCTTTGCTCGGTCTGGCACAGCGGACGGCCGCGGCCGGCGCCGTGTCCTGGCTCACCCCCGTCACCCTGCGGGAGCAGCTCGCGCGGCTCGAAGCGGATCTCCACGCGGCGGACGTCTGGAGCCCGGACAGGCCGCTCTGGTGGCTGCCGCTGCCACTCCCCACGGTTGGCGAGGAGCTGTGGGCCGCTCTGGAGGAGGGCGTGGGCAGATTGGCTTCAAGCGGAGACGGCTCGGACAGACCCGGTTGGACCGTCTATCCGCATCTGATTTCCCCGCAGGCACTGGACGAGATCGCGCGGGAGATCGAGGAGGCTCATGCCGCGGGCCGGCTGCGGCTCGAACGCGGCGCCGTCGGCAGAACGGGGGAGAAGGCGCCGCAGCGTTCGGACGACGTGGACTACCTGACCGGGCGCGAGCCGCAGGTCCTCGCCGCGGCGCCACGGCTGGCGGTCCTCGTCCAGTGGCTCCTCGAGCGGTTCGGCGGGGGAGTCCTGGAGTCGTTCCAGGGCCGGCCGCTCCAGGCGCCCGTCAAGGCGATGCTGGCCCGCTACCCGGCGCCGTCGGCCGGCTACCGCCCGCATCTGGATAATCCTGGAGGGGGGCCCGGCGGCGGCGAGGACAACGGGCGGGCGTTGACCTGCGTGGTCTATCTCAATCCCCCCGGCCGTGCGTGTGTCGGAGGCGAGCTGGCTCTGTGGTTGCCGGGCGCCGCCCTCTCCGAGCCGCCGGATGCCCGGCTCACGCCGCGCGGCGGCTCGGCGGTGCTCTTCGACTCTCGCGCCGTTCCCCACCAGGTGCTGCCCCTCCAGGAGGGGCCTGCCCGCTGGGCGCTGACCCTGTGGTTCCAGGACGGTCGTTCTCCAGCCGCGACCGGCGCGCCGCAGCGCGGCGCGATTCCCAGCCTCACGGCGACGGACGCTCTCCAGGCGATCGCCGATCCGCAGCTTCCGCCGGGCGTGCTCGTGGTCTGCGAGCTGGACGATCAGCAGGCAGCCGGGAAGACCGTGACCTGGCGCAAGGGCTCCGTCCGGCCGCGGGTCGGGCTCGTCGCCACCGTCTACCGCGGCGGCGCGATGCTGGACCGCTGGTGTGAGCACCATGTCGATGCCCTGGGTCCGGACCACCTGGTGCTCGTTTTCGATCATCTGGAGGAGCCGGCCGAGGCGGCCGACGCGGCGCGGTTGCGGGCTCGCTATCCGGCGGAGCAGCTGACCGTGTGGTCCGGCGCCGAGGTCAAGGCGACGCGTTGGCCCGGGCTGCCGCAGTTGCCGCAGCGCGAGCAGATCGTTGCATGGGCCGAGGCCGGCGCCGCCTCCTTCGCCGTCGCCGCGCGCCAGGCGTTGAACGCCAGCGCGGCGCTCGCCGCCGCTAAAACCGGCGAGCTGGGTGGCGCGCCTCTCGACTGGCTCCTTCACCTCGACGCCGACGAGTGGCTCCATCTCGAAGGCGACGGCCGCGGTGGCGCGACCCTGCACGACCACTTCGCCGCCGCGTCGGCCGCCGGCCGCGTGCTCCTGCGCTACGTCAACCACGAGTTGCTCCTGCCCTGGCGGCCGGGAGCGCCGCCGCGCTTCAAGGTCAACCCCCGTCTGGCCGCGGCGCGCCTCGGATCTGGCGGCTGGCAGGCGCTCGTCGTCGCCCTGCGGATGGCGCAGACCGACCCGCGGCCCTATTTCACCGGCTATACCAACGGCAAGTCCGCGGTCGCCGTCGTCCACGGCCTGGCCGCGGCGGGCGTACACGGCTGGCACCTCGCCGAAGCGGCGGCCGGTGAGGCCCAATCCATGCTGGCCGGCCCCTCGATTCTCCACCTCCACCGTCCGACGCCGGAGGAGTTCCGCGCCAAGTATCTCGGCATCGCCGCCGCAGGCGCCGCGGGTCCGCGGCCGTTCGCGCCCTGCCCGGCCGAAGAGGCGGCGCTGGCACTTCTGCGTTCAGTCGGCGATAGCGATCCGGCCGATCCCGCCGTCATCGGGCGCGAGCTCGATGCGCTGTACCATCGCCTGACGTCCTTCACCGCCGCGGAGCTCGACCTGCTCGAAGAGGCGGGGCTGATCCTCGCGCCGGCGGTCGAGACGCTTCCCGTTTGAGGATCGATCATGATCAGATTCGTGCGCTGGGTCTGTCCCCTCGTGCTCGCCGCTGCCGCGCTCACTGCCACGGCTCCGGCTGGTGTTCCGGCTGGCGTCGGTCCGGTCTGCAAAGGGCCGGAGGTGCCGCTCCCCAAGGTCTGCGGCGTCGATCTGCGGAGTCCCCAGATCAGTTGTTACCTGCCGCCCGACGTGCAGGGCGGGCTCCAACAGTCGGAGCTCTACGTCCGGCAGCGGGCTTCGGATCTCTTCTCCTGGCAGATGCTGATCGCTCTCGACTGGCCGGCCTTGCGCGGCAAGCGGGGCGAGCCCGATCCGGCCAAGCCGCTCACGGCTGCCGGGCCGCGGGTGTGGGAGACGTGGAAGGAGATCGGCGAGGTCTTCCGCGAGAAGGATGGCAAACCGTTGCCGCCGGAGCCGTGGGACGCGCCCGAGGCGATGCCCGCGGCCTGCGTGGGCGCGGAGAAGCTCCTGGTGCGCGATCAAAAGGTGGCGGACGTCCTCGACGGCGCGGTGCAGCCGACCTATGCCGACGGCACCCGGCCGGGCACGCTCACCGATCAGGACGGCCGCCGCGTGCGCTATGAGATCCGGGTGAACCGGACTGCGTTTGACGAGATCGTCAAGAACGGTTGGTGGGACGGCACGATTCAAAGCAAGGCGACGGTGATCCATTTTCCCGCCGGATCGCAGATCGCCAAGGCCGCCTGGCGCGAGGTGGACGGCAGCGCGGCGGACCGTTTTCTCACCACGAATGCCTGTGTCTGCGAGTCGCCCGGCGGCGGAGCGCTCAAAGACTGCCGGCGGCAGCAAATGGGCCTGGTGGGCTTTCATCTGATGACCAAGACGCCCAGCGCGCCGCAATGGATCTGGTCCACCTTCGAGCAGGTGGATAACGTGATCTCTACGCACGGCGCGCCGGCGTCGTTCCACAGCAACACCTGCCGCGACTGTGTCCCGAACCGGCAGAGTGATCCCGGCTTTCCGAACCAGACGACGCGATTGATCCCGATCCCCTCGCAAGGCCCCGACTGCAAACGCCCCGAGGAGGCGGTGGACGACATCGCGCGTTTGAACCACGACATGCAGCAGGCACTGACGAAAACAGGCTCGGTGCTGCGCCGCTATGAGCTGATCTCGACCCAGTGGCCGTATCCGGCGGCCGGCACGGCGACGCAGCCGTCCACGGTTTTCGACGTGCGCCCGCGCCTGCTCGGCAACACGACGTTGGAAACCTATATCCAGGAGAGCTCGAGCTGCATGGGCTGCCACGCCGTGGCCGGCACCGACCGCACGGACAAATGGGTCTCCGCCGATTTCACCTTCACCTTGAACGACGCCTTTCCGTTGCCGAACCAGGATCCCACCAGCCCGCCGCCGGACCGCGTGCCGCGGACGGAGCGCATCATCCGTCCGCCGGTCCGCCCGGTGACGAGCTGGGATCGCGCGAACTGGAACGACGTCCTGGCCGGCTATCGCGTCGCGATCCAGACCTACGAGCTGGTGCCCGATCATGTCGGCTCGAAGCTCCACTGCGCGAGCTGCCACTTGGGAGCCGGCCGTGATCCCCAGTCGGCCTGGTGGGTCGGAATGTTCGTCGCATATCCGACGATGGA
>DATARD010000040.1:0-5251 GCA_036264355.1 Thermoanaerobaculia bacterium | reverse complement strand
CCCCTCTCCCGGGGACAGGGCGGGGGGAGCCGGGAGAGGGGCCGGGGGTGAGGGCCCCACCCCCGACAACCTCGCCTACGTCATCTACACCTCCGGCTCGACCGGCCGTCCGAAGGGGACGATGATCCCGCATCGCGGTGTGGTTGGCTATCTCACCTGGGCGGCCGGTGCCTACCGCGTTTCCGCAGGCTCCGGCGCGCCGGTGCACACCCCGCTGGCGTTCGATCTGACCGTCACCAGCCTGCTGGCGCCCTGGCTCGCCGGCCGCTGCGCCGTGCTGGTGCCCGAGGAGGACGGGGTCGAGGCGCTCGGCTTGGCTCTGGCGAATCCGCTGGCGGATCCGGCCCTGCCTCCCGGCGGTTTCAGTCTCGTCAAGCTCACGCCGGCCCACCTGCCGCTGCTCGCCGAGCAGCCGGGAGCGGTGGCCGCGGGGCGGACGCGGGCGCTGGTGATCGGCGGCGACGCGTTGCGCGGCGAGAGCCTGGCGGCGTGGCGGCGGGCGGCGCCGGAGACGCGGGTGATCAACGAGTACGGACCGACCGAGACGGTCGTCGGCTGCTGCGTCTACGAGGCGCCGGCCGGTGCCCTCGGAGACGGACCGGTGCCGATCGGCCGCCCGATCGCCAACGCCCGCCTCTACGTCGTCGACCGCGAGCTGCGGCCGGTGCCGCTCGGCACGCCCGGCGAATTGCTGATCGGCGGCGCCAGCCTGGCGCGCGGCTATCTGCGCCGGCCCGAGCTGACGGCGGAGCGCTTCGTGCCGGATGCGACGGGAACGGTCGACGGTGGGCGGCTCTACCGCACCGGCGACCGGGTGCGGCAGCGCGCCGACGGTGTGCTCGACTATCTCGGCCGGCTCGACGATCAGGTGAAGATTCGCGGTTTCCGCATCGAGCTGGGTGAGGTGCAGGCGGCGCTGGCGAGTCATTCGAGCCTGGCGGACGCGGCGGTGGTTGCGTCAGGAAAAACTGGAGAGAAGCGCCTGATCGCTTATGTGGTGCCGCACTTCGGGGAAGAAGCGGCGTCCGCCACCGAGCTGCGCCGCCATCTGAAGGCGCGGCTGCCCGAATTCATGCTGCCGTCGGCGTTCGTGGAGCTGCCGGAGCTGCCGCTGACTCCGAACGGGAAGCTCGACAAGAAGGCGTTGCCGGTGCCGGAGGACCCTCACCCCCCTGGCCCCCCTCTCCCATCGCCCTCCCTTCCTCCGGGAGAGGGGGGAACGGTGAGTCTGAAGGAAGACAACGGCGAGCCTCGCACTCCAGCGGAGGCGATCCTGGTGCGGATCTGGGCACAGCTCCTCCGTCTGCCACGGGTCGGCATCCATGACAACTTCTTCGAGCTGGGCGGCGATTCGATCCTCAGCTTGCAGGTGGCGTCCCGGGCTCGCGCGGAGGGGCTGAAGATCAAGTCGCGCGATCTGTTCCAGCACCAGACGGTGGCGCAGCTCGCGGCGATCGCGGTGCCGATGACGGAGACGAAACCGGCGGCTCCGGCGGTCGAGACATCGGCCACGATTCCGCTCACTCCGATCCAGCGCTGGTTCTTCGAGCTTGGGCACGCCGAGCCGGCGTATTACAACCAGACCCTGCTGCTGCAACTGCGCCGGCCGCTCTCGCCAGCCGTGCTCGCGGTGGCGATCGGCCATCTCATCGAACGCCATGAGGCGCTACGGCTCCGCTTCGCTCCGGACGGAAGACAGCATATCGATCCAGTCGGCGCTCCAGTGCCGTTTACGGTCATCGATCTCTCCGTACTCGCCGTCCCGGCTCCGGCGATCGAAGCCGCGTCGGCCGCGCTCCAGGGCGGTCTCGATCTGACCGCAGGACCGATCCTCCGCGTGGCGTATTTCGCTCTCGGCGCCGCGGACCCGGCACGGCTTCTGGTCGCGATCCATCATCTCGCCGTCGACGGCGTCTCCTGGCGCATCCTGCTCGAAGACCTGGAGACCGCGTGCGATCACGCTTGCGATCAGACGCAGCGCGGCGAGCCGGTGCGGCTGCTCTCGCCCGCCGGCTCGTTCCAGCGCTGGGCCTTGCGCCTCACCGCACTAGTCCAGACCCCGGAGCTGGCCGCCGAGCTGCCCTACTGGCTGGCGGAAGAGCGCAGGCAGGCTCCGCCGCTGCCTCTCGACGGTCCGGCACCGGATGCCCTCGATCTCCGGCGCTTCACACGGCGGATCACCACGTCTCTCGACGAAGCTGAAACCGAAGCCCTGCTGCGGCAGGCGCCGGTGCGCCTCCAGAGCCAGGCCGAGGAGCTGCTCCTCGCCGCGGTCGCCACGGCCTGCCGCCGCTGGACGGGATCGCCCACGCTGCTGATCGACCTCGAAGGCCATGGAAGGGACGCAGAAGACAGCGAGGATCTGGACGTCTCCCACACCGTCGGCTGGCTCACCACCATCGCGCCGGTCCTGTTCGATCTCACCGCCGTGCCGCTCGAAGCCGGAGCATCCGGCGCCTTGCCGGAGATCCGCCGCCAACTGCGCGCCCTCCCCCGCCGCGGCGCCGGCTACGGGCTGCTCCGCTATCTGGCTGCAGGCGAATCCCCCCTCTCCCGGGCGACGGCCGCCTCACTCCTGTTCAATTATTTCGGCCAGATCGACGCCGCGCTGCTTCCCGATTCGCGCTTTTCTCCCGCTCCGGAGTCGGCCGGCGAGAACGTCAGCCCGCGCAACCGCCGCTCGCATCCGCTGCAGCTCGACGCCGTGGTGACCGGCGGCCGGTTGCATCTCAACTGGAGCTACAGCGCCGCCCTGCACCGGCCGGAGACCATCGAGCGCCTCGCCCGCGATGCGGCGGAGGAGCTGAAGCGGCTGCTCGGTATTGGATGCGAAGGACGCGACGGGAGCGACGGCCTGGCCGGCGCCGAGGCCGTCTATCCGCTGACCCCGATGCAGCAGGGCATCCTGTTCCACAGCCGGCTGGCCGCGGAGCCGGCGGGATCGACTGAGCTGTACGTGGCGCAATTCAACTGCGCGCTGCATGGACCGCTCGATCTCGACGCGTTCCGCGGCGCTTGGCAGCAGGTGATCGACCGCCACGCGGTGCTCCGCACCTCGTTCCACTGGACCGGGCTCGACCACCCGCTGCAAGCGGTGCGGCACCACGTCGCGGCGCCGCTCGCCGTGCTCGACTGGCGCCCCCTCGGCGCCGCGGAACAGCCCGCCCGGCTCGCCGAGCTGCTGCGCGCCGACCGCCACCGCGGCTTCGAGGTGCGGCAGGCGCCGCTGCTGCGCATCACCCTGCTGCGGCTGGCGGAGGCCGAGCACCGGATGATCTTCAGCTTCCACCATCTGCTGCTCGACGGCTGGTCGATGCCGCTGCTGTTCGGCGAGCTGTTGCGTCTCTACGAGGCCCTGCGCACCGGCGAGCGCCTCGCGCTGCCGCCGGCGCCGCCGTTCCGCGACTACGTGGACTGGCTGGCGCGGATGGACGCCGCGAGCCCCGGCGTCGCGGAAGCCTTCTGGCGCCGTGAGCTGGCCGGCTTCACCGCGCCGACGCCGCTGCCGCTCGAAGCGCGGGCGGACCGCGAGCCCGGCGCCACGGATGCCACGCGCCGCTTCCAGCCGCTCACCGCCGACGAGACCGGCGCCTTGCAGCGCCTGGCGCGCCGCGGGCACGTCACCCCGGGAACCCTGATGCAGGGCGCCTGGGCGCTGCTGCTCGCCCGCCACGCCGCGACTGATGACGTGCTGTTCGGCGCCACCTCCTCCGGCCGCCCCGCCGAGCTGCCCGGCGCCGAGGGGATGCTCGGCCTGTTCATCGCCACCCTGCCGGTGCGCGTCGCGGTCGATCCTGCCCGGCCTCTGCTCCCCTGGCTCGCCGATCTCCAGCAGCGCCTGGCGCGGCTCCGCGAGATGGAGCACTGCCCGCTCGCCGAGATCCAAGGCTGGAGCGACGTGCCGCGCGGCACCGCGCTGTTCGCCAGCCTGGTGGTGTTCGAAAACTATCCGGTGGATCTCGGAGGCTCACCTGGCACCGCGCAGCAGCCGCAGCCAAGCAGCCTGCGGATCGGCCTCCAGGCGCTCCAGAACACCAACTATCCGCTCACCCTGGTCGGCGCGCTGCACGGCGATTCGCTCCTCCTCCGCATGGCGTTCGACGGCAACCGCCACAGCGCGCCGCCGGTGCTCCGCGCGCTGGCGCAGATGGCCGCGTTGCTCCGCGCCATGGGCGACAGCACGGAGGACGGTCCGCCGCTCGGCTCCCTGCCGCTCCTCGGAGCCGCCGAGCGGCAGCAGCTCGTCCACGAATGGAGCGACAGCGACCGCGAACCGGCCGCCGGACCGCTCCTCCACCGCCTGTTCGAGCAGCAGGCCGCCGCCACGCCGGCCGCCACCGCGCTGCTCCTCGACGGCCAGGCGCTCTCCTACGGCGAGATCGAAGCCCGCGCCGACCGGCTGGCCGCCGCGCTGCGCCGCCGCGGCGTCGGACCCGAGACGCTGGTCGCCCTGTCTCTCCACCGCTCCGCCTGGCTGCCGGTCGCCATGCTCGCGGTGTGGAAAGCCGGCGGCGCGTTCCTGCCGCTCGATCCGTCGTATCCGGGCGAGCGCCTGGCGTTCATGCTCGCCGACAGCGGGGCGGGGTTGGTGGTGAGCGACGGCTCGATCGCCGAGCTGCTGACCGATCCGACCGATCGGTCTGAACGGTCAAATCCGCCGCTCAACACCCTCGCCTACGTGATCTACACCTCGGGCTCGACGGGCACGCCGAAAGGGGTGATGATCGAGCACCGCGGCATCGCCAATCTCGTGCGGGCGCAGATCGAGGCGTTCGGCATCACGCCGCAAAGCCGGGTGCTGCAACTGGCTTCGGCGAGCTTCGACGCCTCGGTCTCCGAGATCTGGACCGCCTGGGCCGCGGGCGCCACGCTGGTGATGCTGCCGGAAGGATCGCTCACCGCGGACGCGAGCCTGCTCCGGCGCCTGAACGAGGACAAGGTCAGCGTCGCCACCTTCTCCCCTTCGCTGCTCGCCGCCCTGCCGCAGGGAGAGCCGGACGGCGAGCTGCCCGCGCTCGCCACCCTGGTCGTGGCGGGCGAAGCGGCGAACGCGGCGTTGCTCGCCCGCTGGTCTCCCGGCCGCTCGCGGGTGCTGAACGCCTACGGACCGACCGAGATCACCGTCTGCGCCACCATGGAGCCCATCGAGGCGGATCGCGCGGGCGGCGAGCCGCTGCTCGGCCGCCCGATGGCGAATACACGGGTCCGCCTCCTGGACGATCAGCAGCAGCCGGTCGCGATCGGTGCGGTG
>DATARD010000356.1:0-16599 GCA_036264355.1 Thermoanaerobaculia bacterium | reverse complement strand
ATTGCCGGCGAGTCGACGCTGCCGCGCAGCTCGACCTTCCCCGATTCCTGAAAGCGCGCCCGCCAGCCGGAGGAGACCCAGCCGGCCTCCCCCGCGACCCAGAGCTCGGCGGTCAGCCCGGCAGGGACAGGCTGGAGATCGGGGCCGAGGAGCGCGACCGAGCTACCCGGGAACCCGGCGACGGCTCCCGGCTCGCCGGCCCACTCCCGCAGCACGGCATGCAGCTCGGGAGGTGTCAGCCAGGGGATCTCCTCCACCGCGGCGGACGGAGCCGCCGCCATGCCGTGCAGGATCGTCGCGAAATGGGCGAGCAGCCGCTGCGCCGCCAGAGCGGGGAAGGCTTCGGCGTCGTAGTAGAGCCGCAGCCCCAGCCCCGAGCGCGGCGCCACTTCGAGGGCCAAGGGATAGCTGGTCTCGAACCGGTAGCGCTGGGGACCGATCCCCAGGCTGGCGAGAGAAGCGTCCGGCGACTCACCGGAGGCGTAATTCTGGAACACCACGAGTGTCTCGAACAGGCGGCGTCCCCAGGGCATCTCGCTCCACTCCTGCACCTGGGAGAGCGGCGTGTGCTCCCAGCGGCGCATCTCGGCGAGCGAGGCCTGCACGCTCTGCAGCCAGGGGAGAAGACGGGCTCGGCGCTCGACCCGCACCCGCACGGGCAGGTTGTTGATGAACATGCCGATCATGGCTTCGGCGCCGGGGAGGTCCGCCGGCCGGCCCGACACCACGCTGCCGAACACCACGTCGTCCGTGCCGCTGTAGCGGGCGAGGAGCACGGCCCAGGCCGACTGGACGAAGGTGTTCAGGGTGAGCTCGTGCTCGCGGCAGAAGCGCCGCAGTCCCTCGGCTTCGCCGGCCGGGAGGCGGATCTCGTGATTGGGGTAGGTGCGGGCGCCCGGCTCCCGGTCACCGCCGGAAGAGCCGATCCGCAGCGCGGTCGGGCGGGTGAAGCCGGCCAGCGTCGAGCGCCAGTAGCGCTCGGCCTCCTCCAGATGTTGCTTCTGGAGCCAGGCGATGTACTCGCGGAAAGGGCGAGGGCGTGGCAGGTCGTCCTGGCGCCCCGCCACGAACCGGCCGTAGACCTCGAGGACTTCGCGCAGGATCAGGGGCGCACACCAGCCGTCCAGCAGAAGGTGCTGGTTGCTCCACACCAGGACGTAGCGCGCCTCGGCGAGGCGGATCAGCCCGACGCGCAGCAGCGGCGCGCGGGCCGGGTCGAACCCCCGGCGCCGGTCGTTTTCGAGGTACTCGTCCAGCCTTCTCTGCTGCTCCTCCGGCTCCAGGTGCCGCCAGTCCAGCAGGTCGAAGGGAAGCTCGACCTTCTGGCGCACGACCTGGAGGGGTTTTTTTCCCGCGTCGACGAAAAAGGCGGTGCGCAGGATCGGGTGCCGCTCCAGCGTCCGTTCCCAGGTGCGGCGGAACGCCGACGCGTCGATCGGTGCCTCGATCATCCAGCTCGATTGCTCAAAGCCAATGGTCGAGCCCGGTGCAGAGAGGACGCTGAACAGCAGGCTCTCCTGCAAGGGAGAGAGCGGGTAGACGTCTTCAACGTTCTTCACAGGGACACCTCCGAATCGATTTCATCGACCAGCAGGGCCAGCCGGCCGAGGCTGTCCGCATCCAGAGCCGCCAGGGGAAAATCCGAGGCTGTGTGCTCAGGCGACTCGACGCTCCGGCAGTGCGCGACGAGATCGCGCAGAGCCCGCAACAGCGCGCCGGCCCAGCGCTCGACGGTTTCGCGCCGGTGGAGGCTGGCGCTCCAGGTCCAGGCGATGCGCAGGCGGCCGGCGGTTACCGCTGCGTTGATCTCCAGCACATGCCGGCGCAGGCCCGCGGCGGCTTCCAGGGGGCCGACCGGCTCGCGGGCGGGGACGAACAGCGCCGACGCCTGCTCGACCTGGCTGAGCTGGCCCAGGTAGTTGAAGACGACCTCCGCGGCTGGAGCGCGCTCCAGCTCCGCGCGCACCGGCCCGTCGCTCAGGTGGCGCAGGAGACCGTGGCCGAGGCCCCGTCCCGGCACCGTACGGACCTGCTCCTTGGTTGACTTGAGAGCCTCACCCGGCGCCGGATCTTCCACCTGCAGCACCAGGGGATAGAGGGCGGTAAACCAGCCGACCGTGCGCGAGACGTCGACCTCCTCGCCCAGGTCTTCTCGGCCGTGCCCTTCGAGATCGACCCGCAGCGTGGCACCACGCCGGCCGCCGGTGAGAGCCAGGACAAGGGCGGTCAGCAGCACTTCGTCCGGCCGGGTCTGATAGGCCCGCGGGGTGTCGCGTAGCAGCGCCACCGTCTCGGCGGCGTCGAGCTCGACCTCCAGCGTACGCGCCGAGGCGCGCGTGTTCTCCCCCACGAGGTCGCAAGGCAGCCCGGCGAGCTCGCGGCGGGCCTGGGCGAGCCAGAAGGGGGCCTCGGCGTGCACCTCGGCGGCGCGCGAGCGCTCGTGCAGAGCCTCGGCCCAGCGCTGGTAGGACAGCGTCTTGGCCGGCAGGTCTACCGCCTCGCCGCAGGCACGGCGGTAGGCGGTCTCCAGGTCTTCGAGCAGCACCCGCCAGGAGACGCCGTCGATCACCAGGTGATGGGCGAGAAACAGCAGCCGCCCAGGGCGGTCTGGGCCGAAATCGAAGTGGGCGACCCGCAGCAGGGGCCCCTGCGCGAGGTCCAGGCTGGCCTGGAGGGCGGCGGAAGCGATCTCCAGCGCACCGGTCTGCTGCTCAGGGGACAGGGTGGACAGGTCAAACACCGTGAAGGGCACCGGCCCGCCCGGAGCCGCATTGACCTGGCGCCAAGCCGTGCCTTCGAGGTGGAAGCACAGGCGGAGAGCGTCGTGATGCTCCAGCAGGGCGGCCACCGCCGCCGTGAAGCCCGCGGGATCGAGCCGCAGACGCGATTCGAAGAGCACCGCTTGGTTGAAATGATGGGGAGACGGCGGGTCCTGGGCAAAGAAGTCCCGCTGGATCGGGGTCAGCCGCACGTCCCCCACCACCGGCTCCTGGCCGAGGCGAGAAGCCACGGCGCCACAAGCGCCCGCCAACTCGGTGATGGTGCGGTGCTCGAAGATATGCCGCGGCGTCAGTCCCAGGCCGGCCTCGCGCGCCTTGGCCACCACGCGGATCCCGAGGATCGAGTCGCCGCCCAGATGGAAGAAGCTGTCCTCGACTCCGACCTTTTCCAGGCCCAGCACCTCGGCCCAGATCTGCGCCAGCCGCTCCTCCACCGGTGTGCGCGGCGCCACGTAGCTCTCGGCCTCGGCGCTGCAAACCCTGCTCGCCCGCCGCAGGGCCTGGCGGTCCACCTTGCCGTTGGCGCTGAGCGGGAAGGACTCCAAGGCCACGAACACCGCCGGCACCATGTGCTCCGGCAGGATCGTCTCCAGATGCGCCCGCAGCTCCGCCACGGAAGGCGCGGGCGCCGCAGGGACGACGTAGGCCACCAGCCGGCGGTCGCCGCCGTGCTCCTCGGCCTCGACCACGGCCTCACGCACCGCACCGTACCCGCGCAGAGCCGCCTCGATCTCTCCGCAGTCGATACGGAAGCCGCGCACCTTCACCTGATGGTCCTGCCGGCCCAGGAACTCGATGTTGCCGTCAGGCATGTACCGGCCCAGGTCGCCGCTGCGGTAGAACCGCTGGCCGCCGATCTCGACGAAACGCTCCGCGGTCAGCTCCGCACGGTTCCAGTAGCCGCGGCTCACTCCCGGTCCGCCGATGCAGACCTCGCCGGCGACGCCGAGCGGGACGGGAGAGAGGTGCTCGTCGCAGACGCGCACGGCCGCACCGGGGAGGGGGCGGCCGATCATCGTCCGCGCGACGGCGCCTTCGGCCGGAACGGTGAAGCCGGCGCAGATCACCGTCGCTTCCGTCGGCCCGTAGAGCACCCGCACCCGGGCCCGCGGGAACATCCGGCGGAGCGCCGCCAGCAGATCGCCCGGAACCCGGTCGCCGCCGACGAAGAGAGAGCGCAGGCGCGTGCAGCGCCGGCCTTCGCGCTCGACCGCCTCCACCACCTGTTGCATGAGGGCGGGCACCGCGTGGAAGTGGGTCGCCTCCTCTAACGCCGTGAGCAGCCCTTCGACGTCGAGCGCCGGACGGGAGGCCACCAGCATGACGGCGGCGCCCCCCAGCAGCGGATTGAGCAGCTCGAAGAGGAAGATGTCGAACGAGAACGGCGCCACGCAGGGCATGGAGTCCCCCGTCGTCCAGCCCATCTCCCGCCGGCACACGGCCAGGAAGTGCGCCAGGCTGCCATGCTCCACCACGACCCCCTTGGGATGGCCGGTCGAGCCCGAGGTGTAGATCATGTAGGCCGCGTCGCCGGGCTGGACGTCCTCCAACCCTTCCAGGGCTTCGCCGCTCTCCCGGTCGATCGCAACCGCGTCGCGGTCCAGGTCTACGACCCGCGCGCCCGGCGCGGCGAAGCGGCCGGCCAAGCCGGGACCGGCGACCAGCAGGGAGGCCGCGGAGTCCTCGGCGATGAAGCGCAGGCGCGCCTCGGGATAGGCCGGGTCGAGGGGCACGAACACGCCCCCGGTCTTGAAGATGGCGAGCAGCCCGGTCACCAGCTCCAGCGAGCGCTCGACCGCCAAGCCGATCCGCACCTCGCGGCCGGCCCCCAGGCGGCGCAGGTGGCGCGCGAGCTGGTTCGACCGGTGCTCGATCTCGCCGAAGGTGAGCTGGCGGCCGGCGCTGAGCAGGGCCACCGCGCCGGGGGTCCGGGCCGCCTGCCGCGCGAAGAGGAGAGAGACGAGGGTGGCGGAATCAGAGGTGTCCGGCGTGTCGTTCCATTCGGTCAGGAGCTGCTGCCGCTCGCCTTCGCTCAGCCAGGGAATCTCCGCCAGCGCGGTTTCCGGCTGCTCTGCCGCGCTCCGCAGAAGGCATTGCAGCCGTGCTGCCAGGCGCTCCGCGGTCACCGCGTCGAACAGGCCGGTGCTGTATTCGAGGTAGCCGTTGAGCTCGCCGGGGCGCTCCACGAAGGAGAGGCTCAGCTCGAACTTCGCCGTCTCGCTCGCCACCCGGAGCGGCTGGAGGCCGGCGCTCTCGTCTTCCCCGGAGGCTTTCTCATAGGCCAGGGCCGCCTGGAACAGCGGCGAATGCTGCAGGCTGCGCTCCGGCACCAGAGCGTCCACCAAGCGCTCGAAAGGGAGCATCTGGTGGGCGTGTACAGCCAGGACCTCCTCGCGCACCTTCCCGAGCAGATCGTGGAAGCTCAGGGAGCCCGCCACCTCCGGCCGCAGCACGAGCGTGTTGGCAAAGAGCCCGATCAGCTCTTGCAGCTCGACGTGGGTCCTGCCGGACACCGGCGTGCCCAGGGGTACGTCCCACTCCCCGGTCGAGCGCGCCAGGAGCGTCACGAACCCGGCCACCAGGACCATGAACGGGGTGACGCCGGCCTGTCTCGCCACGCGGCGGAGCCGTTCGGCCAGCCGGCGGTCCACGATGAACGGCACGCCGCTGCCGCGGAAGCTCTGCACCGCGGGCCAGGGACGGTCCGCGGGCAGGTTGAGCACCCGGGGGGCTCTCTGCAAGTGCTCGCGCCAGAAGCCGAGCTCGTCCTCAAGCACTTCCGCGCGCATCCAGCTCCGCTGCCACGCCGCGTGGTCCAGGCATTGGAGCGGCAGCGGCTCCAGGGGCGAGGGCTCTCCCGCGGCGAACGCCTCATAGAGCCTGCGCAGCTCGCGGTTGAGCAACGCCATGGAGGGCCCGTCGGAGACGATGTGGTGCACGGTCAGCAGCAGGGCGTGGTCCGGCGCGGCGAAGCGCACCAGACAGGCCCGCAGCAGCTCGTCCCGGTCGAGGTCGAAGGGTCGCCGTGCCTCCTCCCGGGTCAGACGCCCCAGCTCGGCTTCGCGCGGCGCCTCCGGCAGGCCGCCCAGGTCCACCAGCGGTAGTGCGTGGGACTGCGGCGGGCGGACCCGGACTACCGCCCGTCCTTCCACGGCGCCATAGCGGGTGCGCAGGATCTCGTGGCGGGACCGAATTTCGTCGAGCGCCCGCTCCAGAGCCACGGGCTCGATCTCTCCCGAGAAGCGCAACGAGCCGGGGATGTTGTAAGCGCTGGTGCCCGGGGCGAGCTGGTCCAGGAACCACAGGCGCTCCTGGGCGAAGGAAAGCACCGGCTCTCCACCGCGCGCCACCGGCACCAGCGGCGGCAATTCCACCGCGCCCTCCGCCCGCGCCGCTTCGATCCGGTGCGCCATCCCCGCCACGGTCGGCTCCTCGAACAGACTGCGTAAGGGCAGGTCCAGCCGGAACGCTTGGCGCACCCGCGCCAGGACCTGCATGGCGAGCAGCGAGTGCCCGCCCAGATCGAGGAACCGGTCGTGCACCCCGACCGTGTCGCGGCCCAGAGTCTCCGCCCAGATCTGGGCGAGCAGCTCCTCGACCGGCGTCCGCGCCGCCACCGTCTTGACCGTTGCCTCGGGCTCCGGTGCCGGCAAGGCTTTGCGGTCCACTTTGCCGTTCGGTGTCAACGGCAGCTCTGCAAGCAGGACCCAGGATGCGGGCAGCATGTATTCCGGCACCCGGGACTGCACGTGCGCGCGCAGGTCCGCGAGGTAGGGCTCCGGCTCCGGCCGCGGCACCAGATACGCCACCAGGCGCCGGTCGCCGGGCCGGTCTTCGCGGACCTGCGCCACGGCGCGCGCTACCGCCGGATGGCTCTCCAGGGCGGCCTCGATCTCCCCCAGCTCGATCCGGAAGCCACGCAATTTGACTTGATGGTCCAGCCGGCCCAGGTACTCGACGCGGCCATCCGGCAGCAGCCGCACCTGGTCTCCGGTCCGATACAGGCGGGCGCCCGGACGCCCGGAGAACAGATCGGGCACAAAGCGCTCCGCCGTCAGCTCCGGCCGGTGGAGGTAGCCCCAGGACAGCCCTTCTCCGCCGATGTACAGCTCACCGGCCGAGAGCGGCGGAACCGGTGCGAGGAAGCGGTCGAGCGCGTAGAGCTCCGTGTTGGCGATCGGCCGGCCCAACGGGACGGCGCCCGTGGGACCGGTCCCCTCCCCGCCACGATGCACCTGCTCGACGGACGACCAGATCGTCGTCTCCGTGGGGCCGTACATGTTCCATACCTCGCCGCAGGCTGCCAGCAGCCGCTCCGCGAGCTGCGGCGCCAGCGCCTCGCCACCGCATAGAGCGCGAAACTTCGCCCCGCCCCGCCAGCCCGCCTCCAGCAGAAGGTGCCAGGTGACCGGCGTCGCCTGGAGCATCGTCGCGCCTGACTCTTCCAGCAAACCGCGCAGCCGCTCGCCGTCGGCCGCCACCTCCCGCGCCACCACGATCACGCACGCTCCGGCAATCAGCGGCAGGTAGAGCTCCAGGCCCGCGATGTCGAACGACAGCGTGGTCACCGCCGCGAGGCGGTCTTCCGGGCCGATGCCCGGGCGCGCCCGCATGGACTCCAGGAAATTGGCCAGGGCGCCATGGGAGACCTGCACCCCTTTGGGGCGGCCGGTCGAGCCGGAGGTGAACATCACATAGGCCAGGGCGTCCAGCGGCGTCGACCGCTCGGGTGGCGCGCTCTCCCGCGGGTGGGCACCGGCCAGCAACGCCTCCAGCCGGTCCTCCGTCAATACGCAGGACAGGTGCGCGTCCTCCCGGATCATCGCCAGGCGCTCGGCCGGATGTGACGGATCGAGCGGCACGTAGGCGGCAGCGGCCTTGAGCACCCCCAGCAGGGCCGCCACCAGGCGGGCGGAGCGCTCCAGGCAGACTCCCACCAGGCTGCCGGGAGCCACCCCCGCCTCCGCCAGGCGCCAAGCCAAGCGGTTGGCGAGGCGGTCCAACTGTGCATAGCTCAGCCGCTCCGCGCCGCAGACCACCGCCGGAACCTCGGGGCGTCCTGCCGCCTGCGCCTCGATCAGGTGGTGCACCGCCAGCCCGCCGGCCGCCGACCGTGTGTCGTTGGCTTCGCGCAGCAGCCGGTGCGCCTCGGGCTCTGCCAGCAGAGGGGCGGTGTCATAGCGGCTGTGCGGATCACGGGCGATCGACTCCAGGGCCCGCAGGTAGGTGTCCGCGATCACGGCCACCTGGGCTCCCCCGAGCCCACCGGAGTCGAGCATCAGGAAAGCCTGCCGGCCGCCAGGCTCCACCCAGAAGTTGACCGCGAGGGTAAAGTTGTTCCTTTCAAGGCTCTTTCGGCCCAGAAGCTCCAGTTGTGCCGACACCCCGTCCTCATACACATGGAAATGCATGAAGTTGACGGTGGTCTCGAAGAGGGGATCGCCGCCGAGGTCACGCTGGATCTGCGCCAGGGGGTAGCGCCGGTGCGGCAGGCTTTCAGCCTCCGCCGCGAACGCCGCCTTGATCAGGTCGAGCCAGCTCCCGCCGGTGAGCCCCAGGCGCAGCGGCAACGTGTTCAGGAAAAGCCCGAGCACCTTCTCCCCACCTTCCGACTCCGGCCTGCCGCTCGACACAAGGCCGGTGACCACGTCGGTCTGCCCACCCCACAACCCCATGACCCGAGAGTGGACTGCCAGCACAAGGCTCTTCAGGGGTACGCGGGCTTGCCGCGTCACCTCGTCGAGGCGGACGAACAGCTCCGGCGGAACGACCGATTGGCGGCTCGCCGTCTCTTCTCCGCCCCTTCCGGGCCAGCGTGGCAGAGCCAGCCGGGGAGCGCCGGCGAGCTTGCCGCGCCAGTAGCTCCGCGTCGCGGCGGATTCGAGGGCCGCGCTCTCCAGGGCCACCGCGTCGCGAAACGCCACCGCCGGTGCCACGATCTCAACCCTCTGCCCGCGCAGCAGCCCCGTGTAGTCCTGGAACAGCTCGGAGAGCAGAGTCGCCAGGCTCCAGCCGTCGAGGACGGCATGGTGGCAGGCGACGGTGAGCTGGAACCTGCCGGCCGCGCGGCGGTGAACCAGGAAACGCAGCAACGGTGGCCGGTTCCAGTCGAACCCCCGGCACCTTTCAGCGGCCATTGCCGTCTCGATCCACTTCTCCTGCTCGTCCACCGGCAGAGGCGACAGGTCCTCCTCCACGACGGGGATCTCCACCTCGCGGCTCACCCACTGGAGTGGCCGCGAGGACCCGGTCAGGTCGAATCCCGTGCGCAGGACGGCGTGGCGGATGCCCAGGCCGTGCACCGCTTGGCGCAGGCAATCGGTGTCCAAGACCAGGTGGAGGTGGTAGCTGAAGACATCCTCGTACATGCCCTCGCCCGCGGCGTACTCGCCGTGGAAGAGCATGCCGGCCTGGAGCATCGTCACGGGATACGCGTCCTCGGCGCTTTCCGGCAGGCGCGCGCGTTCTTCCGCGGAGACGAGGAAGAACGGCTCGCGGGGAGCGCTCTCCGCCACGGCGGATGCCGTGCCGCCCTCCAGGGCTGCCGCCAGCCGGCCCACCGTTTCCAGGGAGAAAAGCTGCTGCAACGTCAGCTCGATCCCCTCCCGGCGGGACTGCGCGAGCACCTGGATGCCACGGATGGAGTCGCCACCCAGGGCGAAGAAGCTGTCGTCGAGCCCGACGCGGTCGATCCCCAAAACACCCGACCAGATCGCCGCGATCCGCTGCTCCAGACCACTCAGTGGCGCGACGAAGGCCGCGGCGAGCTCCGGCCGCTCGCCGGAGGGGGCCGGCAGGGCCTTGCGGTCCACCTTGCCGTTGGCGGTCAGCGGCAGGGTTTCGAGCAGGACGTAGACCGCCGGGATCATGTAGCCCGGCAGGACGCGGCCGAGCTCCTTGCGCAGGGACGTGGTCGCGGGCGCCGCGGGTCCACGGGGCACGACATAGGCCACAAGCTGACTGTTCCCCTGCGCGTCACCGCGCACGGTCACGGCGGCCTCTGCGACAGTGGGCTGCCGGGCGAGGGCGGCCTCGATCTCCCCCAGCTCGATGCGGAAGCCGCGAACTTTCACCTGGTGATCGATCCGTCCCAGGTACTCCAGGCCGCCATCCGGCAGCCGCCGGGCGAGGTCGCCGGAGCGGTAGAGACGGGCACCGGGCACCTGCGCGAAGGGGTCGGGTACGAAGCGGGACGCGGTGAGATCTGGCCGGCCGAGATAGCCGCGAGCGAGGCCGCGGCCACCGACGCAGATCTCTCCCGGCGCTCCGATCGGCAGGAGTTCTCCCGCCGAGCCCAGCAGGTGGACCGCGAGGTCGCCGAGCGGACGGCCGATGACGCTCCCGGCCACAGCCTCAGCCTCCGCGGCGCCGATCCCGCGCCAGGTCACGTGCACCGTGGTCTCGGTGATGCCGTACATGTTGACGAGCCGGGGACGGCGGTCGCCGTGGCAGGCGAACCAGGAGCGCAGGGCGGCAAGCTCCAACGCCTCACCGCCAAAGATCACCCAGCGCAGCGCGAGGTCCGGCGAGGCACCGGCGACCTCTTCCGCCCGGATCAGTTGGCGGAAGGCCGAGGGAGTCTGGTTGAGGACGGTGACTCCTTCGTCCACCAGCAATCGGTAGAAGTCCTCCGGCGAGCGGCTCACCGCCTGGGGAACGATCACCAGGCGGCCGCCGTAGAGCAAGGCCCCCCAGATCTCCCAGACCGAGAAGTCGAAGGCATAGGAGTGGAAAAGGGTCCAGACGTCGCCGGCGCCGAAGCCGAAGCGGGGCTGGCTCACCTGGAACAGCCGGAGCAGATTGGCGTGCGTGACCGCAACGCCCTTGGGCCGGCCGGTGGAGCCCGAAGTGTAGATGACGTAGGCGAGGCTCTCGCCATGGATCGGCAGAGACGGATTCTCGTCGTCCGCCGGGGCACTCGCGCCACGGCTGTCTAGGGGGATGACGGCGGGGCCGTCGCCTGGCAGGCGTTCGAGGAGGTGCTCCTGCGCCAGGAGGAGGCTCGCGCCGGCATCGGCGAGCAGAAATTCGAGGCGGTCGAGGGGGAGCTCCGGATCGAGGGGGAGATAGGCGCCTCCCGTCTTGTGGACGGCGAGGAGCGCGAGGACCATCTCAAGGGAGCGTTCGGCGCAGACGGCGATCGTGGCGCCAGGCCCGGCGCCCGCGGCGAGCAGACGGCGGGCCAGGCGGTTGGCGCGCCGGTTGGCCTCCCGATAGCCGAGGCGGTCGCCGCCGCAGACGAGCGCGATGGCCTCCGGGTGCTCCGCGGCGCGGCGCTCGAAGAGCCCGGGTGCCCAGCCCCCTCCGAGATCCTCCGGCCAGGGCTCGTTCCACTCGACCGTGAGCTGATGGCGCTCGCCGCCGCCGAGGAGCGAGAGGTCCGAGAGGCGGGTCTCCGGCCTCGCGGCGGCCAGACCTTCGAGGAGAGCGACGAATCCTGCGGCCAGCCGCAGGATTCCAGCACGATCAAAACGGTGGCGGTCGAAGGCGAGGGCGAGAGTCAAGTCCCCGAGGTCCACAACGTCGAGCGTCAAGGGGAAATGCGTCTTCTCCGCGAAGCTGTGCGGCAGAGCCCCCCGGCCGCTCCCGCGGGGCAGGACCTCGAAGTCGAGAAGGCTTTCGAAAAGGGAGGTTCCCCGGGGCACCGCGCTCCATTTTTGAACTTCGGAGAGTGGGCTGAATTCGAAGTGGCGCCGCGCGAAGGCCTCGGATTGCAAGCTTCCAAGCCAACCCAGAACCGGCTTAGACGGCGGCAGGCTGATCCGTACAGGCAACGTGTTGATCAGCAGACCGATCATCCCGTGGACGCCAGGAAGATCGTCCGGCCGGCCGAGGGCGGTCGCCCCGAAAACGACATCCTCGACGCCGCCGTAACGGCTCAGCAGGAGAGCCCAGGCCGCCTGCAGCAGGGTGTTCAGCGTCAGGTGTCTCTTCTGGGCGAACAACCGGAGAGATGCGGTGAGATCCTGCCGGATGAGCTGTCCGGCCGTCTCCGTCTCGATCAGGGCACCGCCTCCGGCGGCCCGGTCCGCTGCCGGCAGCGGTGTTGGCGCCTCGAAGCCGGCCAGCGTACGGCGCCAGAACACCTCGGCGTCCGCGAGGTCCCGGCCGGCCAGCCAGTCGATATAGGCGCGGAAGGGAAGCCGGAGCTCCAGGAGCGGCTCCTCGCCGCTCCGCAGAGCGCCGTAGAGAGCGAAGAGGTCCTGGAACACCAGGGCGACCGACCAGCCGTCCAGGAGGATGTGGTGGTAGGTGAAGACGAGCAGGGTTCGCTCGCCGGGCAGCCGCACGCAGGTGGTGCGCAGCAGCGGTGGCCGGCTCAGGTCGAAGCCCTCCCGGCGGTCCTTCTCCAGGAACGCGGCGAGGCGTGCTTCCGCCTCACTCGCGCCGAGATCTCGCCAATCGAGGCTCTCCTGCGGCACTCTGGCCTTCCGTACCACCACCTGCAAAGGCTCGTCGCGCCTCTCCCACGCGAACGCGCTCCGGAGGACCGGATGGAGGTCGACGAGCTGCTGGAAAGCCTGCCGCAGCAGGGCGATGTCCGTTCCCGCCTCTTCCTCCAACAAGGGAAAAACGAGCTGCTCGACGTAAGCCCCGGATTCCGGCGCGAACAGGCTGTGAAACAGCAGCCCTTGCTGCAGCGGTGAGAGGGGATAGAGGTCCTCGACATTGCTCTTCTTGCTCATCTCGGCCTCGCTTCTCGTTCCTCGATTTCGACCTCGTCGACTTCATCGAATGCGGCCATCAGCTCTTCGAGCTCGCCGAGCTCGTCGTCGCTGATCCGTACCTGCGCCCGCATGGGAGGCGGTGCCTCGGCGACGGCCCGCGCGGTCAGCGCTCCGGCGAGTTGCGCCACGGTCGGGTGCTCGAAGAGCTCTGCCGTGGTCAGATGGAGCCCTACCCTGCGAGCCAGGATCACCAGTTGGATGCCACGCAGCGAATCTCCGCCGAGCTCGAAGAAATTGTCGTGGCTCCCGATCTGGCGGATCCCCAGCAGCTCTTGCCACAGCTCGGCCAGACGGCGTTGCAGGTCGGTCTCCGGCTCGACATAGAGGGTCTGGAGGTCCGGGCGCGGATGCCCGGCCGTGGCGGAGACGGGGGTCACCGGCTGGCTGGCGTCCACGCCCCAGGCGGAGGCGGTACTTTCCAGCACGGCGTGGAACGGCCGGACCGAGACGGCGACCTGGTGCAGGAACGGCTGCGCGAGCAGGCGCTCGATCGCATCCAGCCCTTCGGAAGGAGAGATCCCCTCGAAGTCGTCCTCCCAGCCTTCCGCGCCCATTCCGACCTCGGACCAGCGGTCCCAGTTAACCGCGACCACCCACGTCCCCGGCTCTGCCCTGCGTGCCTGCGCCAGAGCGTCCAGGTAGGCGTTCGCCGCGCAGTAGGCCACATGGCCGACCCCTCCGAGGAGCGCCAGCGTCGAAGAGAAGAGCAGCAGAAACTTCGGCTCGAGCGCGTTGACGATCCCTTCCAGGACCCGGGTGCCGTCGAGCTTGGGAGCCAGAGCGATGGAAGCTTTCTCCGGCGTCTGAAGCTGGATTACACCGCCGCCGGCCACACCGGCGGCGTGGAAGATCCCGTCGACGGGACCGAAGCGCTCGACCGCACACGCGGCGGCTTCCCACATCTCGCTGGAGCTGGCCACATCCGCGGACACCACCAGGACCTCGCCGCCCAGGCGCTCGATCTCGAGCAGCTTCGCCAGCTTGCGGCTGGTCGTCTCTGCCGCTCCCTGGAGCTCGATCCAGGACTCCCACTGCTCCCGCGGCGGCAGACTGGAACGTCCCACCAGCACGAGCCGGGCCGCGAGGGTCCGCGCGAGGTGCCCGGCCAGCAGCAGCCCCAGACCGCCGAGGCCGCCGGTGATCAGGTAGACGCCCCGCGGGCGCAAGAGGCCGGCGTCCTCACCGGTCAGATCGCCGGCAGGACCCAGACGGACCGGCTCGAAATCCCGCGCCCAGCGATACCCGCCACGGTAGGCCAGAACCCCGCCGGACGGTGCGGCGACCGCGGTCTCCATCGCCAGTCTTGCGACCAGCTCCTGACCGCGTGCGTCATCCACCGCGTCCGCCGCAGGCCAGACGATGTCCACCGCGCGGCAGGAGATGCCGGCGTACTCCAGAGGAATGACCCGGCAAGGCCCGAGCAGGAGCGCCTTCCCCGGCTGGATCCGCTCCTCTCCGTCGACCTCGAGCAAGCCGTTGGCGACGACCGCGACCGCGACCTGCTCCTCCTGCCTGCAGCTCCCTAGGGCTTGGGCGAGGAAGAGAAGGGAATGGAACCCCAGATCGAGCAGGCGGTCCTCGAGCTCCTCTCCACCTTCGCCTGGCGTAACCGTCCAGAGGTAGAGGACGGAGCCGGGTAGCAACCCCTCACGCTTGAGATCTCCGAACAGAGTGCTGAAATCGCCCCTTACCTCGGGGCGGATCGAGAAGCCGTTGCGCCCACGCCGCTCGAAACGCTCTCCCGGCCATACGGTGACGACCTGATGGCCGCCCGTCTCCAGGTACCGGACCAGCCGCTCTCCCAGTCCGCATTCGTCCGTGAAGACTAGAAACCGCGCCGGCCGCGTCTGCCGGGCGTCGACCGGAGGGAGCCGCTTCCAGGTGGGGGCGTAGAACCAGTCGGCGACATCCTGGAGCTTAAGCCCGGAGGCCGCCGCAGCCGGGGCCAAGCTCAACGGCCGGGGTTCGATCCAGTAGCGCTTCCGTTCGAACGGGTAGCCCGGCAGGACAACGCGCCGGCGCCGCTCGTCCTTCTGGAAGGCGCTCCAGTCGACACGGACCCCGGCCAGCCAGAGACGGCTCAGCGTGGTGAGCAGGAGCGCCTGGTCCGGCTGAAGGTGGTCGCGGTGCCGGACGCTGGAGTGCACGGCGTGACCGGCGGCTTTGCGTGGGTGGCGCCGGGCGAAGCCGCTCAGCGTCTGCCCTGGCCCGACTTCCAGCAGGAGGCGGTCGGGGTGCGCGAGCAGCTCGCCCAGGCCTTGCTCGAAGAGCACCGTCTGGCAGAGGTGCCGGGCCCAGTAGCCCGGATCGGTCGCCTCGGAAGCCTGGATCCAGGTGCCCGTGACGTTGGACACGAAGGGGATCCGTGGCGGCAGCAGGCGGACTTGCCGCAGGTGCTCCTGCAAGGCGCCGACGATCGGCTCCATCATTCCGGAGTGGAAGGCCCGCGAGGTCTCCAGCCGCCGTGACACCACGCCTCCCGCTTCCAACCGCCGCTCCAGCTCGCGGATCCCGTCCAGCGGGCCGGATGCGACACAGTCCATGGCTCCGTTGACGGCGGCCAGCCAGAGCCCTTCCGGCAGCACGGACCGGAGCTCCCCCTCGGAGAGCGGCACGGCCAGCATGCCTCCCTCCGGCAGCTCTTCGATCAGCCGCGCCCTGGCGGTCACCAGCGCCAGGGCGTCTTCGAGCGACAGCACGCCGGCCAGACAGGCCGCTGTGTACTCCCCGAGGCTGTAGCCGATCAGGGCCTGCGGCTGGACACCCCAGGCCATCCAGAGCCGGGCCAGCGAATATTCCAGCGCAAAGACCGCGGGATGGGCGAAAAGCGTTCGGTGAAGCGGGCCGCCGTCACCTGCCGTCCCACCGCGGCCCAGCATGCGCCGGAGATCGACTCCGCCGTCCCGCGGCGGCTCGGGGACATCTTCTCCGGGGTACAGAAGCTCGATCAGGTCGGCGCCCAGATGCGGCGCGAGCAGCCGGGCGCAGCGATCGAGCTCGTCCCGGAAGACGGGCTCGGTACGGTAGAGCTCCCGCCCCATGCCGGTGTAGTGGTCGCCCAGCCCCGGGAGCAGGAAGGCGACGGGCCGGTCGCGGGTCTCCTCGACGCTCGCGAAGACCCGGTTGGGGTCCAGCGTCTCCAGGCAATGGATGGCCTCGGCGGCATCCCGGCAGAGCACGGCCTGCCGGTGCTGGAAGGCGTGGCGCCCCACCTGGGAGGTGAACGCCACGTCGGCCAGGGGCTCTTCCGGGTGCTCGCTCAGATGGCCGGCCAAGCGGCGCGTCATGGTCCGCAGCGCCGAGTCCGTCTTTGCCGAGAGGAGGAGGAGCTGCCAGGGGCGGGACGGACCGCTCGCGGCCGGCTCCGGAGCCTCCTGCAGGACGACATGGCTGTTCGTCCCCCCCAGCCCGAAGGAGCTGACGCCGGCCAGCCGGGGCTTGCCGTTGCGTTCCCACACGCGCGGCCGGGTGTTGACGAAAAACGGGCTGCCTGCGAAGTCGATGCGCGGGTTCGGCGTCTCGAAGTGGAGGCTCGGCGGCAGGAGGCCGTTCTCCAGCGAGAGGATGGTCTTGAGCAGACCTGCCGCGCCGGAGGCGGCCTCCAGATGTCCGACGTTGCTTTTGATCGAGCCGAGAGCGCAGAAACCCTTGCGCTCTGTCCGCTCACGGAACGCCCGGGTGAGCGCCGCGATCTCGATGGGATCGCCGATCGGGGTACCGCTGCCGTGGGCCTCGACGTAGCCGATATCGTCAGGCTCCACGCCGGCCACCGCGAGCGCCTCGGCGATGACGCCCGCCTGCCCGGCTTCGCTCGGAGCCGCGAAGCCGACCTTGAGAGAGCCGTCGTTGTTGACCGCCGAGCCGAGAATGACGGCGCGCACGCGGTCCCCCGCGGCGAGCGCGTCCTCCAGGCGGCGCAGGACGACGGCACCGACACCGCTGCCGAAAACCGTGCCGGCCGCCTGCGCATCGAACGAGCGGCAGTGGCCGTCCGGCGAGAGCAGACCGCCCTGCTGGTGGACATACCCCGCTTTCGACGGCAGGTGGACCGAGACGCCGCCGGCGAGCGCCATGTCGCACTCGCCGTTGAG
>DATARD010000348.1:0-11852 GCA_036264355.1 Thermoanaerobaculia bacterium | reverse complement strand
CCATGAACCTTGGCGCACTGCATCCAAGGTTTTGCCGATTGATCGGCGGTCCTCCATACCTATCACTGTCAGAACACGGATAGCGAACTCTCCTCTCCTTTCCGATCACCCCGACCCAGCAGACTACGCTGGGAAAGGGCAGTTTATATCTTTTCATAGCAAACTTGACTAAAATGCAGCGGCTTTTGAGCTTCAAGGACTCTAGCCTGGCAACGCCGATACGTCCTCTCAATGCTCTTGAGAACGGGGCTCGGGCCTCGTCGCCGGGACCGACGATCTCGTACACTAAATCGGAGTCCGGTGTGCCGGAGACCCGGCAGACCAGCACTGCTTCTGCGCCACCCTCGTCTGGAAGATCCACGCGCCGGCCGTTAAGCCAGCCGCCGAGCGGGGGCTGAGGGAAGCCTTCATCTTTAAAGATTTTCTCATTGCCTATGGCCAGCACGGCTTCAATCGTGAAGCCTTGGTTGAGATCGCGTTCGAAATAGTCGAACTCCGAAACTCCAGTGTTAGGTGCCTGAGAGAACAGGAGCGAAATGGCCTCGAGGATTGTTGACTTACCGCCATCTGCCGGGCCCACTATCATATTAAGCCCTTTGGCCGGCCGCCACTTCATTAGCTCGATTCCACGGAACCGCCTGATCGTTATCGATCTAATCGCTGGGCTCGACATATCCATCTTGGTGTCAAAACTTGTTCTCGATTTTCACCGAAGACTATACCATGTTCGAAGCGGCGGCGCCTATCGATAGAAATCAAGCAAGAGCCATCGGATCCCGTGTCTTCAAGTTCATGGGAATAGGTTCTTCCGTTTCGGAAGAATACCCCTACCCGCACTGCGGACGTTCGCGTGAAAGTTGCGCCGGCATTTGCGCGGGCGGCAGCTCACCGGCTTTGGGAAGCACCTGAGGTTGGCCCGCAAAGCTGATCTTGGCGCCGGGCCGGAAGAACTTGCCCTGCTCGCCCTTCGAGAAGTCGTATTCACGCTTCATAAGTCCTCACCTCGTGCTTCACAGCCCGGCGGGCTGAGCGAAGAAATCGCAAAGCGCCCGAGCTTCCGCTTCAGCCTCTGCGACGGTCTCGGGACCGAGCCGTGGTGCGATCCCCTTCTCCAAGAGGATCTCTCTCATCTGTGCCCAGCTCACCCCGGCCAGATCGGCTGCCTTTGCCAGGGAGAGACCTTCCGTCTGATAGCGGTAGGCCGCCAATTGAATCCTGACATCGGGCCGGGCTCGAAGCAGGTGGCGGAGCGCGTCGCGGATCACTTCCTCTTCGCTGGCGTACAGCCGAGCCTGGACGAAGTCTCGGGCTTCGGGGGGACGCACCGCAGGGGTGTCGGAGGTGGCCGGGTTCGGAGTGTGCGCTTCCGCTATCGTCATTTCCTCGCTGAGACCAGAACCGGGCAAGCAGAGCGTGGCCCCCGAGTATCGCCGTCATTCTATCACCCGCTGCTTCCGGGACTCGTCGCGGTGTCTTCCTCCCTGGCCGGACTGGGCCCAGTTGCTGTTCCCGAGGCTTTTGTCCGCCACCCACCAAGCTTGGTCCAGGGCGGACGAAACTTCGTCCGCGGTCCATCAAGCTTGATCTGGCGTCCACCAAACTTGGTCCCCTCCGCACCAAGCTTGGTCCGCTCCGGACGAAGCCTGGTCCCTGGCGGACGAAACTTGGTCCGCGCCCCACCAAGTTTGGTCTGTCGTCACCAAACTTCGTCCGCGCCGCACCAAGTCACTTGGATGACGGACGAAGCCAAGTCTGCGCCGGACCAAGCTTGGTCTGCGGTAGACCAAGCCTGGTGTACAGCGGACCAAGCCTGGTGGACGGCCCGCCAGGCGTCTGCGATGGCTCCATGAGATGATTCCCACCATGACCGACCAACCTGACCCGCAAACCGTCCTCGCCGTGTTGCAGCAGATCAACCGCGCCTGGCTGGAGGGCCGGCCGGCGGACATCCTTCCCTTCTTGCATCCGCAGATGACAATGGCTTATCCCGGATTCAGCGGGCGGGCGGAGGGGGCTGAAGCGTTGATCGCCGGATTTCAGGACTTCTGCCAGAACGCGACGGTCCAGTCCTACGCCGAATCCGACCACCAAGTGGATCTGGCGGGCAACTCCGCGGTGGCGAGCTTCCGCTTCGAGATGGTCTACGCTCGCGACGGCTCAAGCTGGCGGTCCACCGGCCGCGATCTCTGGGTGTTCGAACGCCGGGGCGACGGCTGGCTGGCCGTCTGGCGGACCATGCTCGATGTGGCGGAAGAGCGCGCTGGATAGCTCCCGGCCGAGGCTCCCAGGGAAAAGCGGCCCTGCAGAGACGACGACGGTTGCACGTAGACCACAATTGATCTATCATCAGCCCGGTGACCGGCAAAGAAGTCATCGCGAAGCTCAAAGCCGCCGGCTGGACGGTCAACCGTATACACGGCAGCCATCACATCCTTATGAAGGATGGTCAGGCCGTCCCAATTCCCGTCCATGGCTCTCGCGATCTCGGCGCCGGCCTTCTCGCAGCGATTCAACGCCAAACGGGCGTCAAGCTGAAGTGAGGCCCTGACATGGACATTCGATATCCCGCGACAGTGGAACAACAGGCTGATGGAACGTATCTGGTCCAGTTCGTGGACCTGCCGGATACGTTCACCGAAGGTCATACCAGGGAAGAGGCCCTCTTCAACGCGGCCGAAGTTCTATCCGCCATGCTCGCTTGGCGTCTGGATGAAGGGAAGGATGTGCCGGCCGCGAGTCAGAAGATCCAAGGAGCAGACTACATCGCTCCAGATGCAAAGACCCAGGCGGCCGTGCTCCTTCGGCTGGCACGCGGCGAACGGACCCTCGCGGATCTGGCGCGTGCTCTCGAAACGTCATGGCCTGCCGCGAAACGCTTGGAAGACCCGACGCACTGGCCTTCGTTGAAGACGCTCGATCGAGCGGCGGCTGCTCTCGGAAAACGACTAGTCCTCACGCTGGAATAAGCAGTGGACGCGCTCGGAGCCGTCGACCGCGCCTTACTCCTCGTCACGGGCGTGGGCGTGCGCCGGCGGCGAGGTCGCCTCGACGGCTTTGAAGGGCTCCAGGATTTTGTAGGTGTGGGAGGCTCCGCGGGGGACGACCCAGGAATCGCCCGCGTTGAGCAGGACGGTCTGCCCTTCGAGATGAAGCTCGGCGCGTCCGGCGATTGCGTAACCCACGGTCTCATACTCGCGGCTGCGTTCCGGTTTCCCGTCGCCCGGCTCCTGTTCCCACAGCCGCATCGCAATGTGGATGCCGGACGCCAGATATTTCTGTCCCATCGTACCTTTGGGGGAGTGGCTGGAGTCGATCTTCGTCACGGTCGTATCGGTCATCGTGTGTCCCTCCTTCGTCTGCCTCGGTCTTGCACGAGCGTTGCCAGGCCGTTGCCGGTTGTCTCGCCGCGCAGTCTCTGCCGCGACCTCATTGTCTCCGCTGCGACGTAAAACAACTCGCTGCGACCTGGAACTATCTGCTGCGACTCGGCACTATTCGCCGCGACCTGGATTCCCCTGCTGCGATGTTGAATGCTTCGCTGCGACTCGAAACAATGTCGCAGCAGAGATCTTCGTCCGCTGCAACCACGGAAAATTCACGAACGCGTCGTCCTTCGTCCTTGATGTCCTTGTTGTCCTTTGGGTCCTTGCTGTTTCCGCCCTACCGCCAACGGAACCGGACGTCGAGCTCGAAAGTGCGTGGCGCGACCAGCTCGTCGGCCTGGCCGCCGCGGCTGACGCCGAGATCGAGGTCGCGGGCCACGGTGGCTCGCTTGTCGAGGAGGTTGAAGGCTTCGAGGCTCACCAGGACGCCGAAGTCGCCGCGGCTGAAATCCTTGCCCAGCCGGGCGTCGAAGGTGGCGAGGTCGGCGGTGCGGAAGGAGTCGGCTCGGCCGGTGAGCTGGACGTCGGCGAGCCCTGCCCGCGGCCGGCTGATCTGCCGGTACCAGGCGAGGGGAGCGCCCTGCGTGCCGTTGACGGTGAGGGCGGCCTCGAAGTCGTGCGGGAGGCTGACGAAGCCGTTCGCCACGAGCGACCAGCGGCCACCCAGAAACCGCGCCGGATCGTGCGGGAACGTCTCGCCGGACGCCGCCGGGGTGACCTGGCTGCCGTCGTCGTCGCCGTTGCCGAGCGTGTTGGTGGGATCGTCGAAGCGGCGGAAGGCGGGGCCGAGGTGCCAGGTCCAGTCGCGCCAGGCGATGTGGCCGCTCGACATCCAATTGTGGGTCAGCCGTTTCTGCCAGCCGAGACTGAGGCCGAGGGCGTCCTGCGTGCGGTCTCCATTGACGAGCAGGTGGCCGCCGGTCGGCGTCAGGCCCGCCCGCAGGTCGTAATAAGGAACATCGTACGGCGTGCCGTTCGGCAGGAAGCCGGTGAGCGAGCCGGCGCGTTCCCAGTCGTCGAAGGTCGCCGTGTGCACCGCGCCCGCCTCATCCCGGACGAGAAGGCGGTCTTCCAGGATGTTGCGCGTGCGCCGCCAGGTGCCCTGGAGGGTGACGGCGAATTCCGGCCGGAAGGAATGCTCCAGGCTGAAGGTGGCCTCGTCGGCGGTCTCGGGCCGCAGATGCGGATCGACCGCGTTCGGATTGCCGCCGGTCAGCGGATCGACGCCGTCGACATACCAGGCACGCGGCGGGGCTCCGGCGACGAGATAGGAATAGAGAACGCCGGAAGCGCCGGGAGCGATCGCGATGGCGGCACGGTCGCCGAGGCGGGTGGGGAGCTGGCTGAGCGAAGCGCGCAGCAACGTCTGGCGCTCGGGTCCGACAGACCAGGTCAGACCGAGGCGCGGAGTGAGCGTCCGCGGGCGGGGTCCGCCGGCGAGGCCGAGGTCCTGCTCGTCGGCCCGCAGCCCCGCGGTGGCGGTGAGATTGCCGGCGCTGAGGATGTCCTGCGCCCAGAGGCCGGTGGTCCCGGTGGCGGTTCTGATGTTTCCGTTTTTCCAGATCTCGCCTACGTCGAAAGGCAGCCCACCGACACTCTCGCCGGGCACGGCGATCAGGCCGGGCGCCGTCAGCCGCTCGCCATCGTCCTGCCGGCGCTCCTCGGCGCCGATCTTCAGCTCGTGAGAGATGCTCCCGGTATTCAAGAAGTAGCTCGCGTTCAGGAGGCCGGTGCGCGACCGGCGGTCGCCGGCCCGGGCGAACCAGCTCCCATGCGCTTCTCCGGCCGTGTCGAGCTGCGCGTTGCCGCCCGTCTGCGCCGGATCGTCCCGAAGCCGGCCTTCGACGCCCTCCACCGTGGCGGTGAGATAGAAGTTGCTCGAAAAGATATGCGTGTCCTCGATCTTCCCCACGTCCTCACGGCTGCCGCGCGTCCAGGTCGTCTCCGGGGAGCGCTCGGGACCGGCGCCAACGCCCGAGCCCGCGAGATCGCCACGGCTCGCCAGGAGAGTGAACGAGTTGGCCGCCACAGGCTGCGCGTTGAGCTTGAGCACTCCGTTTGTGCGCACGGCTTCGGTGGGCTGGCCGCCGAAAGCGATGCGATCGGTGGTGGACCGTTGCAGGGCACCCCACAGCCAGAAGAAATCCTTGCGCAGGGGGCCACCCCCTTCCGCGGTGAGTGAGCGGAGGGAATCCAGCCGGTTGTCCGCCGGACCATGACCGGCTTGCCCCGTCGCGCCGCCGAACGTCGCTCCCGTCGAGCCTCTCCATTCATTGGTGCCGCGTTTGGTGATCATTTCCACCCGCGCGCCGCTGGTCGGCTGCGTCACGTCCGCACCGCCGGTGTTCACCGAGATCTCCTCGAACGCGTCAAAGTCGTAATAGGCGGGAGCGGTGCCGAGGGCCTCGAGATTGGTGATCGCGACGCCGTCCAGCTCGAAAACGTTTTGATCCGCAGCCGAGCCCGCCAGGACAGCGGCGGATGGCGCCTCGTTGATACGATCGGAGAGCACGCCGGGCGTCGTCTGGAGGATCTCCCAGGGATCGCGGGCAGTAGGAATCTTGTCGAGCTCCGCGTTACTGACCGTGGCGCCGGTGCTGATCCGCCGTTCGTCGAGCAGCGGCGTTTCCCCAAGGACAGTGATCACGTCCTCGACGTCGTCGCCGTTCCCTCCGGCCGCGATCGATCCGCGCGGCGCATTGACCGGCAGCACCCGCGTTTCCCGCTGGATGCCCGCCGGCGCCGTCACCTCGGTGTCCACCGCCACCAGGCTGGTGTGAACGGTGACCAGGTGGTGGCGCAGGCCAAGCTCCGTCACCTCGCGCTGGATCGCGGCGCGGTCGGCTGCCGGATCGGTGGCGAGGCTGTCGAGCAGGGAATCGATCTTCTGCTGCGCCCACAGCTTGTCGATTCCCGCGTTTTTGATCACCGCGCTCCCCGGCAGCGCGTCGGACCACGGCCGGCCGCTGCGCGTTCCGGAGATCTTCACCGCACCGCCGGCACGCTGGCGCGCGGTGAGCACGAGCGGCTCGCCGCGATAGAGATCGGGCACGTGCGGCGGCCAGATCTCGACCGCCGGATCGGGCCAGCGGACGTCGATCTCGCGCAGCACCGGCGCGTCGAGCTGGGCGATCAGCGCGCCCATCCCCATCGCCACGTTCTGAATGCTGTTGATGGCGGTGAAGGTGCCGCGTCCGATCTCGGCCGCCTTGCGCAGGAAAGCGGCGTTGGGGGAAGAGCCGATCGCCACGGTGAACAGGCGATGCTCGCCGAGCGTCTTGGCGATGTAGGCGAGCAGATCCGCGTCGTTGCTGACCTCGCCGTCGGTGATGAAGATCACCTGCTGCACCAGGCCGCGCTGCCCCGGCGTGCCGAGGGCGATCTGCAGCGCCGGAAGCATTTCGGTGCCTCCCTGCGCCCGCAGCCCCTGCACATACTGGCGGGCTTTCGCCAGATGGTCCGGGTCGGCCGGCACGCTGGCCGGGAAGAGAGCATTCGCCGTGGAATTGAACTGGATGACGTTGAACCAGTCACCCGGCTGGAGACGATCGAGGCCGAGACGAAGAGACCGCCGCGCCTGCTCGATCGAGGTGCCCTCCATCGAGCCCGAGGTGTCGATGATGAAAGTGGTCTCCCGCGCCAGCCGCGCTTCCGCCGGATCGCTCGGATCATCCGGCGGCATCATCATCAACAAGGAGTACTGCTCGCCGTCCACCTCTTCGGAAAAGAACACCGCCCGCGGCTCACGGCCGACGACGGGCGCCCAGCCGAGAACGAAATCCGAGTCGGCGGGCTCGACACCGCTCGCGAGATCGACCGCCCAGCGCTCGCCGCCGTCCTTGCCCTTGCCTTTCGTCACCGCGACTTTGTGCGACGAGCTGTCGACCCGCGCCAGCGGAAAGCCCGGCGACAGATCGACGTGCAGCGCGAAGGGATTGATCGGCGACATTCCGGCAGGAATGACTGGCGGTTGAGGCGCGCAGGCCGACGCGTCGGCCTGGCTGTGGGCCGGCGTATATTTCGGCGCCACCACCATGGGGAACCGCAAGGTGAACCGCCCGTTGGCATAGCGGACGATCTGTTGCAGCTCGATCGCCACCTCGACCGTCTCTCCCGGTCCTATATTGGCGACGGAGGTGGTGAACACATCTTTCCGCTGTTCGATCAGCGTCGCTTTCGTCCCTTGCTGTTTCGCGGTTTCATAGGTCTGCCGCGCCTCCTTCTTCTCCTGCACGACGCCTTCGAGCACGCGCTCTCCCACCCGCAGGTGCAGAGTATCGACCGCGGCGCCGTCGGGCAGTGGAAAGAGATAGATCCCTTCCATCCACTCCTGCGTCGGATTGCTGTAGATCTGTGTGACGCGGGCTCGCGCGATGATGCCGGTCACGCGCATCTCGACTGTCGTGCCCAGCACCGGAGCGTCCAGGAGCTTTCCGCTCTTCGCGCTCTGCAAACGGAGACCCCGCTCGGCCGCGAAGGCGCGGCCGGCGAATAGAACAATGAACATCATCCACAGAAAGATCCGTCCATTCCATCTCATGTTTCACCTCCCCAGGTGAACCTCCGTCCTGTCACGAGGACGGATGCGAAGCAAGATGCGATGGAAAGGAGCAAGGGGAATGCCAAATGATCGTTACGAGGAGAAAGCAGCTCGGTGGCGGGACCGATTCAAAGCCCTGGATCGGTGCGAATTCAAATCCTTGAGCGAAAAAACCGGCTCGTCCGCCGCAGGGGACGCCGGTGTCCGCAGATGGCGGGAGAGCAGCGCTCTGTGCGAAAATCGCCCTGTGAGCGAGCCAATCATCGACCCAGCCACCGTCGTCATCGCCAGCCCGGAAAGCGGTCCGAAGCCTCCGGCATCCCCCTCGGCATCGGAAATCGCTTCCTGGATCCTCGCCGGGCTGAGCCTGTTCCTCGTCCTCCATCTCCACCTGCTGGCGGCGCTGATCGGCGGCCTAGCGGTCTTCGAGCTGGTGCATATCCTGGCGCGCCGGCTGCCGTTCATCCGCGGCCGCCGGGAGAACGGCAAGCTCATCGCCGTCGGTCTTCTGGCGGTGATCATCGTCACGCTGCTCTCGCTGTCGATCGGCGGCATCATCGCGTTTCTGCGTGGCAGCCACGGCAGCCTCCCGGCCTTGCTGGCCAAGATGGCCGACGTCCTGGACAGCTCGCGCTCCCAGCTCCCGGCCTGGCTGGCCGACCAGATTCCGGACAACATCGACGACCTCAAGAACCAGGGCGTCGCCTGGCTCCGCGAGCACGCGGGCGAGGTGCAGCGCTTCGGGGAGGACATCGGGCGGGTTCTGGTCCACGCCCTGATCGGCATGGTGATCGGCGCCGTGATCTCGCTTCACGAGGCGCGGCCGAGCGCCAACCGGGCGCCGCTGGCGCTGGCGCTGACCGAGCGGGCGAGCCGGCTGGGCGAAGCTTTCCGGCGGATCGTCTTCGCCCAGGTCCGCATCTCGGCGGTCAACACGCTGCTCACCGCCGTCTACCTGCTCGGCGTGCTCCCCCTGGTCGCCCATCGGCTGCCGCTCACCAAGACGCTGATCGTGACGGCGTTCCTCGCCGGGATGCTGCCGGTGGTCGGCAACCTGATCTCGAACGCCGCCATCGTGGTCGTCAGCCTCTCGCAGTCCCTGGGCGTCGCGGCCGGCTCGCTGGTCTTCCTGGCGGTGATCCACAAGCTCGAATATTTTCTCAACGCGCGGATCGTGGGAGGAGAGATCAAGGCGAGCGTCTGGGAGCTGCTGCTCGCGATGCTCTTCATGGAGTCGGCCTTCGGCATCGCCGGCGTGATCGCCGCGCCGATCTACTACGCCTATCTGAAAAATGAGCTGTCGGCCCGCGGTTTGATCTGATTCTGTTCGACAGCTCCTGGTGCTTCCTTCCGCCGGCAGGGAAAGGTCCGCGCTCGTCCGTCTATCAGTCAGACGGCAGGCAAGGAGCCGGCCGATGGAGGAACGGTCATGCAGAGGAACAGAGATCTGTTGGCACGAGTCGTTTACGGTAAAAGTTTGCCCCGGCGATTCATCGGAGCGATCGCCGTCTGCCTGGCGATCCTCTCGACACGAAGCGTCTCCGCAGAGATCATCCCGACCGCAGAATACGCTGTCGGGAATTTCTGTCTCTCCGGATTGCCGAAGGGAGTCGTGACGAGGGACCTCGGAATGGTGCTGGATACCATTCATTGGGAGCGAATCAACATCAACGTCCGCAGCTCGGCAACGACCGCCCGGCTCACGGTCTACGACGCGCCGGTCGACTGGGCTCGTCTGGCCGCGGTTGATTGCGCGATTCCGCCGGCCGGCCGGCACATCGTGCTCGCGGGTCACATCAACAACGGGCACATCAACATACTGCGCGCGAATGACCCGAAAATCGGCGCCCGGGTCCAAATCGACCCTGACGCGATCAGCTTGGAGCTGGGCAATGTGACGGTCGAAGCTCAGCCTGTCCTCGGCGGAACCGTCAGTTTCAAAAACAGGCTTGTCTGGCTCTACAACAAGGAAGGCGTGGAGATCCAGACTGGAAACCAAGCCATGGGAGGCGTCCTCATGGAGGTCACGGATATCGCAATTCGTGATCTCAAGCTACGGTGGTCTCAAGGCGCAGAGCCAACACCCGTGACGGTGAGCGTGAGCGGAAAGAATGTCAAGTTTCAGTTTGATCTGAGCAGCGGCTCGCTCTCCCTGTATGAAGGCACCCTGTGGGCCAACCAGCCAACACTGCCCGCGACGACGGTCAACCTGGCAGGGCTGGCGATGAAGTCCGCGCGCCTGACGGTCAACCGGCTGGAGATCACGGGAGACCACACCCGCGTGCTCGCAGCACTCTCCGGAGTCACGGCCAGCGCGCCGAACGCCACCCATGGGCCTGCACCATTGGTCAATATGACCTTGCGAAGTCCGCTGAGCGCAACGCTCGTCCGCGCTTCGATACCCCATTCGGCGGTCGAGGCCGAGATGAAAGACATGCGGTTGACCGAGGTCAAAACGCGGGCCGATCTAACGTTGATCGCATCGGACGGCCAGGAAATCCTCAACGGCACGGGCGACGTCAATCTGCAGTGGATGACCGATGCGGCACTGCAAGGTGGAGTGTCCTTGTCACCGGTGACCTGCACGATGCTTTCCCAGGTGATTCCCGGTGCCCGGCTGCCCTCGCTCGATCTCAGCCTTCAGGGCAACAAGGATTCTCTCACCATCGCAGGCAATGGTGGGCTGCCCGCCCTTCAATTGGGTGAGTTGACCGTCGGGAATCTCGCCACCACCGCGAAGAACCTTACCTTCGGTCCCGGGCAATGGTCTTCAGCCTTGATGCTACCCTTCCGCGTGACGGCCGGAGCCTCGCCCGCGAGCTCCGTGAGCTTCTACGCCGGTGATTCGCAGGTGACCGTCAGTGGCCAGCTCAAATCACTCACACTTGCGGGCTCCATCACCCTCGGCTCTGATCTCCAGTCACTTGCCATTGACGCCGGAGGGCTCGACATCGCGATGACGGGTGCGGCCTCCGTCACTCCTGTCCTTTTCGGGGCCAAGCCGTCCTTTGCCCAGGCGGAAGCGCGCGTGCGCGCAGGATCACGATTGGTCATCTCCAAACAACAGAGGACCGGCTCGCTGCTCGTGGAGTCCAACGGTGTTATTTTGCCAAGCCCGGAGCTCTTTTTCGACCTAGGGGGCATTCGTCTGAATGCGCCGCTCAAGACCGATGCCGCCGTCGCTTTTGATGTGGATCTCGGCACTGGCGCCTGGCGGCTCGATCACGGCTCTCTGGAAGTGACCGGCATCAACGCGCGGACGATTGGGGAGACACCGCTGGCGCTCGACGCGCTCCAACTGGAGGGCGCCGAGTTGAGCCTTGATCAGCTTGTGATCAAGGCTGACTCAGGGAAGCTATCCGGCACAGGGACCGGCCTCTCTTTCGCCGCTACCAAAATCTCTCATGGGGGGAAACCCCCGGCTCTCTGGTAGCTTGAAAACTCCTCTCACGATCCCTTCCTTCGAGGTTCTCGCAGAGCAGCGTGACGGCAAGCTCGTCCTTGCGGACGTCAAGGGTTCGAATTTCCAGCTCGCGGCGACCAGTCTTGAGTACACCAGCGCGGATGGCTTCAAGGCCAGTGGCGCGGCGACGTTGCACGCCGCGAAGTTCAGCCGGGACGCCGTGGACGGTCTTGTCCTGGACATCCCCATAGGTGAAGCGGTCGTTCAAGGAGCCAATCAGGGCCGGGCTGAGCTGAGCGGGCTTCACCTCGAAGCCAGCGGCAGAAAGGAGGATCTCTCGGGCAATGCCAGGCTGCACCTGAACGATGTCGGTTTGAGCCTCGCTTTAGAACTTAGCGCGCTTCGCGCGCGAACCTTTCGCTGCGCCGGCGCGTGTGAGGCATAGCGGGCGCTGCGTGGGGTGAAGGCTGGGGTTGTGCTGCTCGACGTGATCCCTTGGAACATGCCGACCTCCTCCCCGTGTTCT
>DATARD010000031.1:0-16128 GCA_036264355.1 Thermoanaerobaculia bacterium | reverse complement strand
GAATCCGGTCCGCATACCGTTCCGTCAACACGACCATGGGTGTGCCCTCCAAGGATGCCGAGACACCTGCCTCGGCATCCCCGAGAGCATATCCTACCCCTCTTCCCGCTACTTGTTTGGTTCCGGCTCGGCCGGGTTAGGCTGTCCGGTTCAGATCGAAGACCTGCCGGAGCTTGTCGATTGGAGACATCCGGCGATAGCCCTCCAGAAGAATCTCCTCGATCTCTGGCGGTGTATCAGGGGACTGGGTTCTCATGCCTGGCCTCGGATCCGAAGGTAACCACCGGAGAGACCTACCTTCCCCAGAAGATCCGCACACCCCAGCCGAGAACCGCGATCGAAAAAGCACCGCAGACGAGCCCCCAGAACCAGTAGGGAAGCCAGAGGAGCTGCGCCATGACCTCGACGTCAGAAGGAAAGCGGCCGTTCGGGTTGCTCGCCACGCGGGTGAAGAGGTAGTCGGCGCGCGAGAACACGCTCAAGGCGAGTTGGACCGCGACGAAGACGACCGCGAGCTGGGATGCCGCGGGCGTGCCGCGCAGGGCGGTGAGCAGGCAGGCCGCGGCGACCAGACCCGTGAAGGCCCAGCCGAAGAGGTTGCGCACCACCAGGACCTCGCAGAGCAGGAGAAGCACGCCGAGACCCAGCAGGCAGGCGCGGGCACCGGGGGCCGTCCGCCCCAGGGTGAAGAAGAGGGCGGCGGCGACGGCCGGACCCACGAGACCGCCGGCCAGAGTGAGCGCTCCCCGGAGCCGCCCGAATCCGGTGGTGTCGAGATCCGCAACGCCCGCTCCGTCCGACCACATTTGCAGCCGCCGGAAGCCGCCGCCGAGCAGCAGGCTGGTGAGGCCGTGGCCGAGCTCGTGGACCAGGGTCGAGAGCAGGACGAACGGCCGGGCGAGAAAGCCACCGAACGGCAGCAGATAGAGGGCGAGCGTGATGGCTCCGCTCACCACGAGCAGCGTGCGGGCCGATTGGGCCGGCACACTCAGGGGCGAGTTTGCGTACGGGATCATCGGTCGGCGCTCGCCAACCACTCTACCGCAAAGGCGTCCTGCCCGCGATCCCAGGGAGGAGCCCCTTTCTCGATTTTCAGTTCTACCTTTCAGGTATCTATTTTGCAGCGTTACCTGCGGGACTTCACCGGCCTTGGGCAATGGGAAGTGGGGGGAGTGGGCGTGACTTACATCTCTTACAGAAGATTTTCTCCAGCTTGAAGACTCTTCAGACGGCCCTTCCTAACATCCGGATCTCCGCCGCCTCGTATCAGGCGGTCGCGGGAGTGATCAGGACAGGGAGCGGGATGCTGGCGAGCGACGGCACGATCACCACGAGGGAGCCGGACACTGTCCGGAAAAAAGTCGCCGCGGTTCTGTGGCCGGTGCTGGCGGCGGTCGCTTCCCTGGCGGTTTCGTGGCAGCGCTGGATCAATCCATTCGTCGATTCGGGCCGCGAGCTCGACGTGCCGTGGCGGCTGGCGCAGGGGGAGCGGCTGTACCGCGACATCACCTATTACTACGGGCCGCTCGGGCCGTGGGTGAACGCCTTGGCGCTCCGCCTGTTCGGCAACCGCTGGCTGGTTCTCGAAACGGTGTGTGGCGCGCTCTCGGTCTTGATCTTCTGGCTGCTGTTCCGGATCACCCGGCGTGCCGGCAGTCTGCTCTCCGCGACGGTCGCGGTGACGCTGGCGGCGGCACTGTGCATGGGAGCGCCACGCGGCGGCGCGTTCATCTTTCCCTATTCTTCTTCCAGCCTTTTTGCTCTCGCCGGCTGTCTTCTCGCGATCGACGCGGCGTCCGGCGAGCCCCGGCGCCGCTGGCTCATCGCCCTCGGTGTCGCGATCGCCCTGGCCTCGCGGGTCGAGGTCGGGGCGGCGGCCGGCGGCATCGTGCTCCTCGCCGCGTTGCGGACGCGGGACCGGCGCGAGGCGCGGGTGGAAGCCGCGATGGTGGCTCTCGGGGCGCTCGTCGCGAGCGGAAGCTATGGGATCGCCTGTGCCGGCGTCTCCTGGAAGATCCTGCTCAGCGACGGACCGTTCAGCCCATTTGTCGCCATGCCGCAGGAATGGCGCGATCTCTACCTCCAGGTTTCCGGTCTCGACGATCCGGTCAAGACGGCCGGCCGGATCGCGATCTCGCTGCTTCTGGGTGGTGTGCTGCTGGCCGTCGCCGCGCGGGTGCGCCGCGATGTGTTCACGATTGCTGGCCTTCTGTTGTTGGTCCTCGCGGTGGGCAATCCCTGGAAGGACGAGGCCTGCAACCTGCCGCCGGTGCTGGCGATCCTGCCGACGGTGGCCGGGATGGCGGCTCTCTTCCTGCTGCGGCGGCCTCTGGAGGAGCGGGACCGCGCGCGTTTCCTTCTCTTCGCGGGCAGCGCGGCGCTGGCCCTGCGGGTGTTGTTCGGCCTTTCGGTGGGAGCGCGCATGAGCCCGTATTCGGCGGTGGCGCTGCCCGGCCTGCTGGCGACCGGCGCCGTGCTCGTCTTCGACGGGCTGGCGCCAAGGCTTGCGGCGCCGCGGCTTTTCCGGGTGCGGATGGCCGTGGTCTTCGCCGCCTTCGGGGTGCTCTTCCTCTATCGCGTCGGGATGGCCGACAACGGGCCCCGCATCGTGGCGCTCCAGACCGCGGCGGGCACGCTCCGGTTACCACCGCAGGAGGCGGCGGCGATCGGGCAGACGCTGCGCTATCTGGAGCGCAACGCGCGGGTCGGCGAGACGCTGGCCGCCTTCCCCGAGGGCGGCTTCTTCAACTTCGTCCTGCGGCTGCGGAGCCCGCTGCGGCAGGACCTGATCGTGCCCGGAGTGCTCTCCGGCGAGCGCGAGGATGCGGTCGTCCGGCAGGTCGAGGTGTCCGGGCCGCGCTATGTGCTGCTCTGCAACCGGCCGACGCCGGAGTACGGTCCGGTCGCTTTCGGCCGCGACTACGCGGCGCGGCTGTGGAGCGAGGTCGAGAGCCGCTACGTACTGACCCGCTCGTTCGGCTGGGCGCGGCCGAGCGCACCGGTGGGCGCGCGGCGCTTTTTCATCCGGCTGTACGAGCGGAGCCCGGAGCTGGCGACGGCTTCTCTCGGCGTGTCGCCATCAACTGCCAATAGCGCTGCCGCCGCTGGCGAGCGCGCCAGATCCGCGGACCCAGCATGGCGATGATGAGCAGGCTCAAGGCGGCGGCGAACTGGAGATAGATGCCGGTGCGGGCGCCGGCGGCGGCGTGGGCGGCCATGTCGGCGAAGTAGGTGTAGACCGGCGTCGTGATGGCGAGGCCGACGGCGGTCGAGGCGACGAACAGGCCGTAGGAGATGCCGGCGAAGGCGGCGCAGTAGTTGGCGAGGGCGAAGGGAGCCGGCACGAAGCGCATGCCCACCATTCCCCAGAAGCCGCCGTGCCGGGTGATCGCCCGCTCGACCCGCTTCACCTGCTTGCCCGCCAGGTGGACGATCAGGTCGCGGCCGAGCACCCGGCCGAGCACGTAGGTGGTCGACGCCCCGAGCACCAGGCCGAACAGGTTGTAGACGGTGCCGAGCACGGTGCCGAACACCGCGCCGCCGGCCACCATGAGCGGCGAGGCCGGAAACCCGAGCGGCGAGAGGAGCGCGTAGGCCGCGACGAGGAGGAGCGGCGCCCACCAAGTGCCGCGCAGGCGGGCGAGGAGCTGGGGGATCTCCTGTGCCGAGACGTAGTGCGCCAGCGGCGACCAGCGGAGCAGCGCGAAGCCGCCGCCGACGATGAGCACCAGCGCGAGGAAGCGGAGCACCAACCCCCGAGGCACCCGCGGCGGGGGGTGGCCGTGAATCGGGAGGGGGTGGCTCGGTTCGGGCGGGGAGGCGTGGCTCAGGTGGGTGGCTCCACCGGCAGAGCTGGGTTCGCCTTGGGTTGGAACAGGAACTCCCGCATGTGCTTGTTGAGCGTCTCCTGGGACTGGGGGTCCATGAAGTTGAGCCGGAGCTCGTTGATCACCATGACCTCCATCTTCTGCCAGTCGCTCCAGCAGTCGGCGCAGACTTTCTCGCGGATCTCCTGGCCGAGCTTGCCGGGCAGCGGCAGGCGCGCCAGGGCCGGCGCCTCGGCACGGCCGCAACGGGGGCAGGCGACGGTGGCGGCCATCTAGCGCACCTCCCCGGGAAGGATGATCCGGCTCTCGGAACGCTCTGAAACTTCTTTGGGCACCACCACCAGCATCACCAGATCGCCCTCCTCAGCCCGGCTCCCCCGGAGCCCTTTGACGATTTCATCGGGAACGGCGAGCTTCACCCACGCGTCCCGCTTGTCGTTTTTGCGCGCTCTCTCCAAGGCCAGCTCCTGGATCGGGATCATCGCCACCTTCTCCGGATACTTCTCCAGCGCGAAGGTCAGGGCTCGCAACGGATTCTGCATGCGGGGGATTCTACACGTTTGACAGGCCGGAGCGTTCCTGCCTACCATGCCCGAGCCTCACTTCCCGCGCCTGCCCGCGCCTGGAGAACGGATGAGCTCTCCCAAACCGATCGCGATCTACCACGAGCATCCGAGCTGGTTCGACCGGCTCTTCGCGGAGCTCGACCGCCGCGGCACCCCGTACGTGCGCATCGACGCCGCGGCGCACCGCTACGATCCATCCGAGCGCGAGGTGCCGTTCTCCCTGGTCTTCAATCGCGCATCTCCGTCGGCCTATCTGCGCGGCCATGGGCAGGTGACGTTCCACACCCTGCATTGGATGCGGCATCTGGAGCGCCTCGGCGTGCCGGTGGTCAACGGCAGCAAGCCCTACTCCTTCGAGATCTCCAAGGCGGATCAGATCGGCATGCTGCAAAAGCTCGGGCTGCCGCATCCGGCGTCGCGGGTGATCAATCATGCGTCCCAGGCTCCGCTGGCGGCGGCCGAGCTGCGCTTCCCGGTGCTGGTGAAGGCCAACATCGGCGGCAGCGGCGCCGGCATCACGCGCTTCGACACGCCCGGGGAGCTGGCCATGGCGGCCCAAGCCGGTGCGCTCGATTTGGGGGTTGACCACGTCGCCCTGGTGCAGGAGCTGGTGCCGTTCCGCGACGGCCACATCACCCGCTTGGAGGTGCTCGGCGGCAAGTTCCTCTACGCCCTCGACGTCTATCCGCCCGCCGGCTCGTACAACCTCTGCCCGGGCACCATGTGCCGCACCGAGGACGCGCCGGTCGCCGCCTCGTGCACCGTCGAGGCGGAGAAGAAGGGCTCGGTGGTGCGCGCGGCGTTGCCGCCGGCGGCGATGATCGAGGCCGTCGAGCGGATCGCGGCGGAGATCGGGCTCGACATCGGCGGCTTTGAGTATTTCGTCGACGACCGCGACGGCCTGCCCTATTTCTACGACATCAACTGCCTGTCGAACTTCGTGGTCGACGCGCCGCGGGTGATCGGCTTCGATCCGTTCGCGCGCCTCGCCGACTACCTGGAGCAGCGGGCCGGCTTGCCGGTGAGCGCCTTGGTGGAAGCGGTGGGGTCTCGATGAGATCGATGAGATACGGCTACTGGATGCCGGTCTTCGGCGGCTGGCTGCGCAACGTGGCGGACGAGGGGATGGAGGCGACCTGGCCCTACGTGCGCCGCCTGGCGCAGCGCAGCGAGCAGATCGGCTACGACATCACCCTCATCGCCGAGCTCTACCTCAACGACATCAAGGGGATCGCGGCGCCGAGCCTCGACGCCTGGTCCACCGCTGCCGCCCTCGCCGCGGTGACCGAGCGACTGGAGCTGATGGTGGCGGTGCGCCCCACCTTCCACCAGCCGGCGATCCTGGCCAAGCAGGCGGCGAACATCGATCACATTGCCAACGGCCGGCTGTCGCTCAACGTGGTCTCCTCCTGGTGGTCCGACGAGGCGCGCCGCTACGGCGTGGGCTTCGAGGAGCACGACGACCGCTACGCGCGGACCGCCGACTGGCTCACCGTGCTCGACGGTGCCTGGTCGCAGGACACCTTCACCCACCACGGTCCCTACTACCGGGTGGACGAGACCGTGCTGGCGCCGAAGCCGACCCGCCGGCCGCGCCCGACGCTCTACGCGGGCGGCGAGTCCGAAGCGGCGAAGACGCTGATCACCCACCGCTGCGACGCCTACGTGATGCACGGCGACCCGCCGGAACGGATCGCGCCCAAGATCGCCGACATGCGCCGCCGCCGCGAGGAGGCCGGGCTGCCGCCGATGACCTACGGCATGGCGGCCTATGAGATCGTCCGCCCGACCGAAGCGGAAGCCCAGGCCGAGCTGGCGCGGATCACCAATGTGTCCCCCGGCAGCCCCGGGTACGCGAACTATCAGGACTGGATCGCGCACACCCAGCTCGAGCAGCGCGTCTCCTTGGAGGACTATTCAGTCTCCAACCGCGGCCTGCGTGCCGGCCTGGTCGGGACTCCCGAGCAGGTGGCGGAACGGGTGCGCGCCTTCGCGGACGTCGGTGTGGACATGCTGCTGTTGCAGTCCAGCCCGCAGCTCGAAGAGATGGAACGCTTCGCGGCCGAGGTGATGCCGCTGGTCGACTAACGCGGCGACGGTTCTCTTGCCTCGAATGTCGCTCGGACGCCGGCGCTTCCGTAGACGCTCAGCAAGAGGCCCGGCAGGACGACGCACAGGACCGTCAGGACCGCAAAGGCGCAGCCCTGGGCGTATGATAGCATCTCCGCGTCGACTCCGGGCGGCCGTGACTGGACCATCAATCCAGGCAGAAACACCGCTGCGAGCCCCAATCCGCCGACACCGGCCAGAAGCCACAGCCAGGAAGCGGCCAGAACGAAGAGGCGCGCCCATCGGCGGATCCGGATCGAGCCCCATCCGGCGGCGGTGAACAGGAGCCCGAACAGCAGGTCGAAGAACAGGCCCGGCAGCAGCAGCACCGAATCGGGCTCTCCCGACCGGCCGTTCCCCACGGCCAGCCCGACCACGACCGACGCCGCAAGGAAAAGCGCGAAGAGTCCCATCGCGATTTCGGCCAAGCCGAGCGCGAAGAGCAGACGGCTGCGGTCCTTGTGCTCGGCGGGCATGGAAGCTCCACTCAATTCCCCCTCTCCCGGACGGTGGGAGGGGGTGGGAGAGGGGGTTAGGGGGTGAGGGCTCGCGCCACCTCGACCCGCGCGTCGTTGAAGCAGGCGCCCTGGCCGAGGTCGGTGTAGGTGTCGGGCGCCAGGGAGTTTGCGGTGTTGCCGGAGAGGGTGTTGTGGCTCCACAGCCCCTTGGGCAGCAGCACGACGCCGGGCCGTAAATCCGGGCTGAGACGGAGCGTGGTGCACACTTCTCCGAGGTCGTTCCAGATGCGCACAGTGTCGCCGTGCGCCAGTCCGCGCCGTTCGGCATCGTCCGGGTGCATCTCCAGCGGCACGGTGTCGCGGTAGAGCTGGCCGAAAGTCGAGCTGACCAAGCGGGCGACCGCCGGCGAGATGAGCGCCAGCGGATAGCGTTCGGTGGCCGGATCGTCCTGGTAGGTGTAGAGGCCGTGCGGCGCCTCGCGGTCCAGCGCCTCCGGCACCAGATGCGCCTTGCGGTCGGCGGTCAGGGGGAACGAATCGAGGAACTGCACCGGCGCCGGCCCGCAATCCGGCGCGGCGATGCCGTCGCGGTCGAGCTCCGTCCGCATCCGCTCCGACTTGCGGAGCAGGGTCGCCGCCAGCTCCTCGGCGGTCTCCGGATCGCCCGGCCGTTCGAGACCCAGCCGCCGGCAGAGATCGGCGAAGACCTGATAATTCGGCCGCGCCTCCCCGGCCGGCGCCGCGACGGCCGGGAAACGGTGGAGGACATAGGCGCCATAGCCGCGTGACATCTCGGCGTGCTCCAGGAAGGTGGTCGCCGGCAGCACCAGGTCCGCGTACTGCGCCGTGTCGGTCCACACCTGCTCGAAGACGATGGTGAACAGGTCCTCGCGCTCCAGGCCGCGGCGCACCTTCTCCTGGTTCGGCATGGTCGCCAGCGGATTGCAGTCGTAGGAGAAGAGGACGGTGATCGGCGGATCCTGCTGCTCCAGGAGCACCTCGCCCAGACGGTTCATGTTGATGGTCCGCGTCGCCGGCTCCGGCTCCGCGACCGCTCCCGCGCGGTCGAGGGCTCCCCAGGCGCCGGAGTTGCTCATCGTGTAGCCGCCGCCGCGCACGCCGAACTTGCCGGCCACCGCCGGCAGTGCCAGCGCCGCCGACACCGCCGAGCCGCCGTTGCGGTTACGCTCGAATCCCCACCCGGTGCGGATCACCGCCGGCGATGCCTCGGCGTAGAGGCGGGCGAAGCGCTCGATGTCCGCTGCCGCGACCCCCGAGGCCTCCGCGGCCCGTTCGAACGTCCACGGCTCGGCGCGGCGTCGGAGCTCTTCTGCGCCGGTCGTGTGCTCAGCCAGGAAGGCCAGGTCCGCCTTCCCCTCCGTGAACAGCCAGCGGATGACCGACAGCGCGAGCGGCAGATCGCCGCCCGGCCGCGGCGCGAGGTGAAGATCGGCCTTCTTCGCCAGCGGGGTCTTCCGCGTATCGATCACCACCAGTTGCGTTCCCTGCCGCTGCGCCTCCTGGAGGATCGGCACCAGATGGATGCCCGAGGCCGACGGGTTCACCCCCCAAAGCACGATCAGCCGCGCGTACGGATAGTCGGAGAGGGCCACGCCGGGCATCTTGCCGTAGAGCCCGGTCGCCGCCCGTCCGCTCGGCGCGGCGCACACCGTCCGCGCCAGCCGCGACGCCTTGAGGCGGAAGAACAGGCGGGAGTCGACCGCTTCGTGAGTGAGCATGCCGTTCGAGCCGCCGTAGCAGAACGGCAGGATCGCCTCGCCTCCCCAGCGTTCCTCTGCCTCCCTTATCTTCGCCGCCGCGAGGTCCAGCGCCTCGTCCCAGGAGATCCGCTCGAAGACGCCGGACCCCTTCGGTCCTTTGCGCACCGCCGGATAGAGCAGGCGCCCCTCGCCGTAGAGTAGCTCGGGCATACGCCGCACCTTGGCGCAGATGTACCCTTCCGTGAACGGGTTACGCCGGCTGCCGTCGACCTTGACGACGCGGCCGTCCGCCACCTGAACGTCGAGGCTGCAGGCGTCCGGGCAGTCGAGGGGACAGGCGCTGGTCAGGTGGACGGGGGGCTCGGGGGTGCGGAGGATCTCGCTCATGGCAGACATTCTAACGAGGAAACCGCCTAGAATCTCTCAGAGGCGCTCGGGGGAGAGAGATCGATGACGTTCAAGGAAATCGCAAAAGTCGGCGGAGTGATCGCGCTCCTGCTGTTGGTGCTCGCCGGCCTCATCGCCATCGCCGCGGCCTACTGGTGGCACAACAACGGAGACAAGCTCCTCGCGGATGAAAAGGCCAGCGCGGCGCAGGGCAACGCGGACGGCGCACAACTCGCCGAGAAGGACTGCCGCGACCAGGCCGTCGCCCGCCACCGCAAGGATTCCTCGATCGGCGCTCTGATGGCCAACTCCACGCGGCTCCTCGCCTGTCTGGAGGCGAGCCGTCCGAGTCCGGGTTTCTGTGCGGGTGTGCCGGAGGCGGACAGCCTCACGGCATCCTTCAAATGGAGACTGGAAGAGTGCCAGCGCCTCCATCTGACCGACTCCAACTGTGGCAACCTCCTGGGCTCGATCCAGATCTACTGCGGCTCCGAGGCGCAGAAGAAAAAAGCGGCGGCTCCGGCCGGGCCGACGCCCGCTCCGGACAAGCCGAATGGTGGGGCCAGGGCAGCTCAGCCTTGACGACCGAGCACATGGCAAGATTGTCCGGGTGCAGAGACTCGATCCGCCGCCGGATCGGCTCCGACCGGCCGTTCAAGTAGTTGATGCAGGTGTTTGCGTCGAGCAGGTATGTCATTCGAAGGGAATCCGGGTCTCGTAACGGCCCTGCTCGCTCCGCTCAATCGGATCATCCGCGAACGATCCATAGGTCGCCGCCACGAACGTGCTCCAATCCTCGCTGTCCTCGGGGTCGACAGAACCTTCGAGAGACAAGATGATTTTGTAGAGAACGTCCAGATTCTCGTCCCTGACCTTGTCGATCTCTGACTTGAGCAGCTCTTTTGTTACCATTATCGCACCTCTTCATTTTCTTTTGCCCGCTCAACCCGCCGTTCGCGACTGAGCGCTCGCGGCGTTTTCTACATCGCCCAGGGTCGTGGTCTTCTTCTTCCTCTTCATCCCCATTTTGTCTCCCGCCACCACGAGCACGATGCCGACCGGGAGGCAGAGGAGGAAGAGGGCCCACAGATTGGAGGGATCGATGGCTGCCACGACGCCGACGGCGGAGAGCAGGATGGCGAAGACGGCGACCAGGGCGATGATCACCAGGACGCCTCCGGTGCCGCGCAGGAGAGGCCGCGGCACCTCCGTGCTGGCGATGGTCACCAGGATGAGCCCCACCAGCAGGCAGGCCAGAAACAGGAACCAGTGACCCAGGGGCGCGATGGTCAACCCCCGTCCGTAGGCGGGCAGAAACAGGAGCGCGCCCGCCGCGATTCCGAAAACGACCAGCAGAAAGCCCGCGTATCGCAGAATGACCATGGAAGCTCCTTGCCGAGGGACGGCTCGTCGCCGTCGCTTCCAAGCTTACACGGATACACGCCAACCGGCGCACCACCTGGGTGCGCCGGGCCGGCTCGATGGGTGTCAGGGGTTGGAAACAGTCGGGTCGGTCAGGGATGGCGAAGGGCCGGGGCGGTGGTAAAAGCCGCCGCCTTCATGCCGGTGCGCAGATCCAGGAAGGGCTTGTCCGCCGCGCCACCGTCTTCAATCTTGAAGGGTGCATAGGTCGCGGAGAGCCAGACGGCCTGGCAGCCGGCGCCCTCACAGCCATCCGGGCGTACCTGGACAAAGCCGACGATTTTCGCCGAGCTGGCGGCGATGGCCGGGATCGCCATCTCTTCACTCCAGGAGCTCTCGCCATGCGCCGGCAGGTCCACAGTCTCCTGGCACTTGGAGCGCGCGGCGGACTCCTCGGTCACGGTGTAGGCGTACTCTTTGTCGATTCCCCACAGATGCACGACACGGCCGGAGGAGAGGCAGGTGTGGATCGGCTGATCGGTGGAATTCTTCAGAGTGAACTGAACGGGAACGCGCTGGCCTCCGGTCGCGGAGGTTGCGGCGGGCTTGATCGTGAGCTGGAGCGGGGACGGCGCCGCAGCGGTGGTCGGGCCGTCAGCAACATGCGCCGGGCTCTTCGCCATCGAGCAGGCGCAACAGGCCGAGAGACTCAAGAACGACGCGATCTTCAGCAAATTCATGATGTTACCTCATCTCGTCTTTCTCGTTTCGGAGGCTCGACTGCCGGGCCTGCCGATTGACGAGAACTGACTACAGCAAGGGTCGTGCCATCCCCGTCTACAGGTACTTGACCGCCTCCCGCATCGTCACTCCGGAGACCCGGCCCTGGCGTTCCGCCAGAAAAACGCGTACGCGGTCAGGGTGGTTCTTGGCAACTTCGCGCAAGACCCAGCCGATAGCTTTACGGATGAAGAACTCTGTCTCGTCTAACAGAGTGTCGGCATACCGTACAAACCGGGACCAATCTCCCGCACCGCGCCGCAGCGGCAGCAGGAGCGCAAGCAGCGCCGAGCGGCGGATCCAGAAATCGCGATCGCGCGCCCAGCGGTCCAGCCGGGCGTTGAGCTTGCGGTCCGCCTCCACCAACGGCCCGACGAGGTGGATGGCGATGGCGTCTACGTAGGCCCAGGTGCGCGAGCTCCGGAGGAAGCTCTCCAGGAGATCGAGGTCGGCGCTCTCCAGGACGTTCCGGCGCGCCAGCAGGATCTCGATCGCGAAGGCGCGCAGCTCGTGGACCGGGATCTCCCACAGCGAGGCGGCGAGACGGCGGAGCTCCGCGCGCTCCAGCGGCGGGCGCCGCCGCAGCCAGTCTTTCGCGGCCCGCCGCAGGTCCGGCGTCGTCACACCCAGGAAGTCGAGATCGCTCTTGAGGTAGGCCTTGGCCCCCACCGCGCGTTCCGGGCTGCCGAGAGGACGGAGGAGGGCGGTGATCTCGGAGATCTCCACGGGCCGTGCCGGGTCTGGGTCCTGCTCCACATCCGGATCCCAGCCGAAGCGGCCGAGGTCGATCCGGCCGTGGAGGTTGAAGACCACGCCTTCCTCTTCCAGGAGGTGCCTTTGATAGCCCTCCCGGTATCCTTCGCCTTCCGATCTCCATCCGCTGTCGGCTCGCGTGCTCACCTCGCCCTTCGAGTTGATCACCCGCTGCCAGGGCAGATCCGAGCCGTCGGGCAGGGCGTGCAGCGCATAGCCCACCTGCCGCGCATGGCGGGGAATGCCGGCGAGAGCCGCCACCTGCCCATAGGTGGCGACCCGCCCGGGTGGGATGCGGGCGATGACGGCGTAGATCTTGTCGTAGTTGGTCTCCATCACCGTGCCTCCTCCGCCGGCCGCTCCCGCCGCCAGCGCACCGCCGTCTTCGCCGCGGGATCGATGCTCAGCACCGGCGAATAGGTCACCCAGCCGTCGGGCGCTTCGTACTTGACCCGCAGCGAGAACGGCGCGAGCTGGCGGAGCAGGAAGCCGCCGGTCCGCGGCATGTCCACCGCCGTGCCGCCGTCCCCGAGGACGAAACGGTAGCGCCCTTCGGCATAGGGTCCGAGGCTCCAGGCGACCCCTGTCCCTTCGCCGCGGATCTCGACGGCGAGCGGTGCGGTGTCGTGGATCGCGCGGCAGTAGGTCCTGCGGATCGAAGGGAGCCGCGGCGACAGGTCGATCACTCTCTCTGTGGCCTCGTCCCAGCCCAGCACCCGCGCGGTCTCGGGGTGAAGACAGAGATAAAGATCGTCCAGGAACCAGCCCGCTCCGTGCGGCAGCCTCATCACGTCTTCCTTCCACCAGCGCAGCTCACCCAGCTCGCCCGGCACTCCGCGCGGCCCGCGCAGCAGCTCGCCGGGCGGCATGGAGAGGAAGGCGAGCGACTCCGCGCTCCGCCGCTGCGAGTCGGCCAGCCGGTCCGCCCAGTCGATCCGGTTCGCCACCAGGGCACAGACGGCGACGGCCAGAGCGGCAGCCAGGCTGCGGCTCCGGCCGCTCCGCGCCGAGAGACTCTGCCACGCGAACGGCAGCGTCACGGCGGCCATCAGCCAGGCGGCCACCGCGTAGCGCGGCTCCATCTGCGTCGACACCGGCAGCACCGGGGCCAGAGCGAAAGCGAGACCGGCTCCGACCCGCAGGGCGTTCCCCCAGCTCTGAGCGGCCACGAACAGCAGACCACAGAGGAGGACGATGAGCAGCGCCCAGGACGCCGGGGACGGCATACCGCGCATCACCGCCGCGACCTTGAGCGGCAGGGCGAGGGCGAGGCCGGGCCAGTCTCCCGGCTTCACCTCGAAGCCGTACGGCTGCGGCGTTCCCAGAAAGTAGAGCCGGATCGCGACGTAGGCGAGGAGAGCGGCGGCATGCGGGACCGCGCGCCGCAACCGCTCGCGGACGGTCCCCTCGGGAATCAGCGGCAGGAAGAAGACGAGGGGGACCGCGGTCTCTTTTTCGAGCGCCGCGAGGAACCAGCAGAGAGCGGATGCGGCGGACAGCCAGACGCCACGCTGCGACCATTGCGGCTGGCGGAAGGCCAGCACCCAGAGCCCCACGGCGAGCGCCGCGAGCGGGATCACCTCGACGTAATGGCGCACCATCACCATCAGCGCGATCGAGGCGACCGGCGGGCCGAGGAGGAAGACGGCCGCGCCCAGCGCCGCCCAGGCCCGCTCCAGCCAGAGGCGGAGCACGCCGTAGAGAGCCGGCGCCGCGAGGCTCAGGGAGGCGATCTGGTGGATGTGGAACGCCATGGGGCGCAGGCCGAAGAGGAACCGGTCGGCGTCCAGCGAGAGAAAGAGGAGCGGCGTCAGCATCTTGGGCGGCGGAGCCTGATACACCGCCCGATCCCAGAAGTACCAGGCGCGCGGATTGCCGAGGATCAAATGCACATGATAAAGATCGTCGTGCGTCCACCACAGACGAGCCGCCGGCGCGTACAGCAACCAGGCCAGGATGGCCAGGCTCGATGCGATGGCGACTTCGGTCACCATCGAAACGCCCGCGGCCCGGGGGGTTCTGGGGATCACGCGGTGAGTGTACCCTGTTCCGTCATGCACCCTCTCGAGCTCTCCCCCGACGAGATGAAGAGCCTCGTCCGCGCCGCGGTCGACCACATCGTGCGGCACGTCGAGACCCTGCCGGAGCAACCCGCGACGCACACCCGCGGCGGCGCGCGCCTGGCGCGTTCGCTGGCGGAATCCCTCCCCGAGGAGGGGACGCCGGCCGGCAAGCTGCTCGACCTGATCTTCCGCAAGGCGGTGCCCCGGTCGCTCAACACCGCCGGCCCCGGCTATCTCGGCTACATCCCGGGCGGCGGCCTCTTCCAGTCCGCGGTCGCCGACCTGATCAGCGACAGCGTCAACCGCTACTCCGGCCTGTTCATGGCGGCTCCGGGCCTGGTGCAGCTCGAAATGAACGTCCTCGCCTGGTTCCGCGAGATCACCGGTCTGCCGGCGACCGCGCGCGGCGTGCTCACCAGCGGCGGCTCGATGGCCAACCTGACCGCTCTGGTCACCGCCCGGCGGGAGCGGCTGCCGGAGAATTTCCTCGCCGGTACCCTCTACGTCTCCGACCAGACCCATCACTCGGTGGCGAAGAGCGCGCTCCTCGCCGGCTTCCCGCCGGCCAACGTGCGGTCCGTGCCCAGCGACGAACGCTTCCGCATCCGGCTCGATCTATTGGAAGAGAAGATCGAAGACGACCGCCAGCGCGGCTTGACGCCCTTCTTCGTGGCCGGCAACGCCGGCACCACCAACAGCGGCGCCGTCGATCCCCTCCCCGCGCTCGCGGACCTGGCGCACCGGCACAACCTCTGGTTCCACGTCGACGGCGCCTATGGCGGCTTTTTCTGTCTCACCGAGCGCGGACGGAAGACCCTCGCCGGCATCGAGCGCGCCGATTCCGTGGTTCTCGATCCCCACAAGGGCCTTTTTCTTCCGTACGGCACCGGCGCTCTCCTGGTGCGCGACGGCGCGGCGCTCAAGCGGGCGCACAGCGTAGCCGCCGACTACATGCCGGCGCTCGACGACGACACCGCGCTGGCCGATTTCTGCGAGCTGTCTCCGGAGCTGACCCGCCCGTTCCGTGGCCTGCGTGTCTGGCTGCCGGTCAAGATGCACGGCCTGCGCGCTTTCCGCGAAGCCCTGGATGAAAAGCTCGACCTGGCACGCCAGGCGGCGGACGAGCTGCGCACAATCCCCGGCATCGAGATCCTCGCCGAGCCCGAGCTCTCGCTCCTCGCCTTCCGTTGGGTTCCACCGGAAGCGCAAGATGGCGCCGCGCTCGACCGCCTGAACAAAAAGCTTCTGGAGAGGATCAATCAGGAAAAGCGGGTCTTCCTCACCGGTACCCGTTTGCACGACCGCTTCGCGTTGCGGATCTGCATCCTCTCGTTCCGGACGCACCAGGACCGCATCGCGATGGCGATCGAGGACATCAAAAAAGCGATGACGAGGAGGACGCAGGCACCGATTGGGCGTCGGTATCGTACGCAGGCTTGACATTCGGGAACTGGGCAGTCATGATCCTCCTCGGCGCCAATGCAGGCGTCAGACCCAAGAGGAGTAAAAACAGGATGTCGCAGGAAACAACGTACGCAGGACAACGCGGAGAATGGCGGGATCTGCTCACGCCGTTCGCGGCGAAGCCGCCTGAGCTGGAGCATCTCCAGCCGTTCTGCACCAAGCTCGAGACCGCGTTGGGGAAGTCCATCGACCTCACCACGCAACAGGCGGCGCTGGCTGCCAGCAAGCAGGAGCTCTCGAAGGAGCTCCGGCAAGTGATGCTCGACGGCCAACGCCTGGCCGGCCTTCTGCGTAAGGGGCTCAAGCAGCAGTTCGGGCCCAATGGCGAGCAGCTCACGGCGTACAAAGTACAGCCCTTCCGTGGCCGGAAGGCGAAGGTCCAGAACCCCGGTCCGGCGTCCGTCGACTCGAATCACCCGGCTGAGTCACCGACGCGCTGATCGTCCTTCCCCTCTTTCCCGCTACGGGGGTGCGCTGGGCGCACCCTTTTTCTGTCTCTGCCCCCTTTCAAACCCTCCCGCCGCGATCCCCAACGCGCTGTCAGTCAACAAAACGAAGAGAGATTTCTGCCGCGGCTGCGCGCGGCAGAAATCTTGGGTTGAGCTCAATCCGGGCAAGACTGGTCGAGTCAGGCGCCT
>DATARD010000326.1:0-4011 GCA_036264355.1 Thermoanaerobaculia bacterium | reverse complement strand
AATATACCAGAATCCGGTGCGCCGGGAACCTCTCCGGCGAATACGAATCTGCTCCCCGGTCTCTTCAGGGAGAAATTTAGTCCCACTCCCCGCCGCTACTCGCTTTCCGAAGGGCACTTACCTCCGACTGCGGAATCGCTGCTCCCCAGCCTCTCCGCCTCTCCCCCGTCCGCACCCGGCTGGGGTCGCCTTGGCCGACCTTCTGGCCTGGGCTGGAGCCTCCCTCGCAAAAACGCTAGCCCCACTCTCGCAATCTTGCGAGACCCGGCGTCCCCACCGGCCGCCTCTCCCTCGGAGACCCACCGCTTCGAGCCGTGGCACAGCCCTTGCCCTAGAGGAGAAGTGCAGGCGAAACCCTTTAGAACACTTAACTGAAAGGCGAGGTCGCACATGTCAACGACTGGTTGGACCGGAACCCGCATCGAAAATCATTACGGCGAATCCCTGGATTTTTATGTCTCCACCAGCCCGAACGGAGCCAGCCCGGCCGTCCTCAACATGAGCAATGGGGGCGACATCATCTACAACTCGGGCCTCACCCTCTTCCAGATCCAGCCGGCCACGTCGTCGACCGAGGTGCCGCAGACCGCGAGCGGTTGGACCGGGACATACATTTCCAATCAGCTCAACGACTCCGTCACCCTGATCGTCTCCGTCAACCCGAACGGCGCGAGCCCGGTCCAGATCCTCGTCCCCGCCAAAACCTCGTTCGTCTTCAACTCCGGCGTCACGCTCTTCAACGTCACCCAAGCGTAAGACCGACCCCGAGGAGGGAGCTCGGAAACCTGGACAGGAAGGGAGAGACCCTCCGGAAGCGGGAAATGGCTTGGCGATCGGCTCGGACAGCATCTCGCCGGCCGAGTGACTCTCTCGGCGGCGAAAATGAGCTGACGAGCTGTTCAGAGGGTCATTTCGCCGGTCAGGAGAGTCTCCGGACGGAGGAGGCGGCAGTTCGAGTGAACGGGAACGGCCTGTCGTCCGCCCAGAGACTCTCCGGGTTCTTTGAAAACTCAATCGGTGAGAAGGGCTGACCGCGGCTCCTGGGCCGTGCCGCGTTCAGCCTGGGGTGAGCCGCGCCCTCACCCCCGGCCCCTTTCTTCTTCCTGCGGGGACGCAAGGAGAGGTGCCGGGAGTGAGGGTGCGGAGGAGAGGTTTGCCTTGAGCTCGAGCGGGCCTGCTCAGGTCAAGGCCTGCTGTCCGCTCTGCCGGATCGGCAACTCACGCCGTTGGCGGCTTGGTGGTGGTCTTGGTCTTGGCCTTGGCCTTGGCTTTGCGGATGGCGATCTTGGTGGCCATGTCGCTGTCCTTGGCGGTGGTCACGGTGACGTGGTCACCGACGGCCGGGGTGGAACCCTTGGGGGTGACGGCGGTCTTGTCGTCCCACTTGAAGCTCTTGTCGCCAGCCTTGGCCTTGACGGTGAGGGTCTTGGCGGTGGCGTCGACGGCGGTCACCTCACCCGAGGTATGGTCCCACGAGCTCTTGGCCTTCGCCTTTGCCTTGGCGGTGTTGGTGGTGCCAGTGGCGGTGACGGGCTCCGCAGGGGCGGCTGCCACGAGGGCGGCCGAAGCGACGATGATGAGACCCGCGAGAATCCAAGCAGACTTGCGCATAGCACTCTCCTTTTCGGGATCGGAATCAAACACGGAGTGATTCGTGATGCAAAACCGTTGCCATGCCGCCGTTCCAGCCTGCGTATAATTCGCTCTCGTGACTTCACGCCGAGCGGACGCCTGCGCTCTCCTCGTCCTCGCCCTCCTCGTCACGGCGCTCTTCGCCGACGTGCTGGTCGGGGCGAACGGGCTCTACATGCGCGATCTCACGCGCTATTTCTACCCGACCAAGCAGATCCTGCGGCAGATCGTCCAGCACGGCGAGTTTCCCTACTGGAACCCCAGCTTCTCCGCTGGCCAGCCGCTGGCGGCGAATCCGCAGCACGAGGTCTTCTATCCACCGACCTGGCTGATCCTCCTCCCCAGCTACGACCTCGGCTTTCGGAGTCTCCTCCTGCTCCACGTCTACATCGGTCTCTTCGCCATGTACGCCCTCCTGCGGTCGATGGAGCTCCGCCCGTTCGCGGCGACCATCGGCGCGCTCGGCTGGGGACTTGGCGGGTTCTATCTTTCCTATCTCAACCTCCTGCCCATCCTCTTCTGCGCCGCGTGGCTGCCGGCCACCTGTCTCTTCGCGCGGCGCTTCCTCCTCCGTCCGAACGGCCGCGACTTCGCCGCCGCGGCGATTTTTCTCGGTCTGCAGCTCCTGGTGGGCGAGCCGACGACGGTCCTCCAGACCGGCCTCCTCCTGGGCGCGTACGCGCTCTACCGCGGCTGGTACGCCGCGCCGCGCTTGCCGCGGATGATGGGGCGGATGGCCTGGGTAGGGGTGATCTTCGCCGCCGCCCTGCTCGTCGCGGCGGCGCAGGTCCTGCCGGCGATCGATCACGTCCGCGACTCGGCGCGCTCGCGCCCTTTCGATTTCGCGATGGTCGGCACCTGGAGCATGCCGTGGGCGAGGCTCGCCGAGCTCGCCTATCCCAACCTCTTGGGCCACATCTCCGTCGACCGCGTGACGTGGTACTGGGGCAGCGGCCTCTACCCCGGCACGGGCGTGGGGTATCTCTTCAGCATCTACAGCGGCCTTCTCCTGCTCGCTCTCGCGGTGGGCGGCGCCTTCTCCCGGCCGCGCGGCGGGCGGCTGGTTCTGTCGCTCTGCACCGTCGCCGTGCTCCTTGCGCTCGGCGGCCATACGCCGCTCCTGCGCTTCCTCTACGATCACGGTCTCTCGACCCTCCGCTATCCGGAGAAGTTTCTCTTGCTGGGCGTCTTCCCCGGCGTGATCTTTGCCGCGCAGGTGCTCCAGCGCATCGTAGACGGCGACGAGGTGGCGCGCCGGGGAGCGCTCGGCGTCGCCGTCGCCGCGGCGAGCCTGGCGGCCATCCTCGCCGTCGTCAGTTTCTTCCCCGTCTACTCCCGCGTCTTCCTGCGGGTCTGGGATCAGACCTCGGCGGCCGGCGCGCAGCGGATGATCGCGCTGTCGCGCTTCGACTGGCTGGTGGCCACGCTGCGCGGCGCGCTCCTGGTCGCCCTGCTCGCCACCGTGCGCACCCGGCGGCGCGCGGCGTGGAGAGCCGCGGTGGTCGCCTACCTCGCCGCCGACCTGGGCTACGTCACGTGGGGGATCAACCCGCGCATGCCGCGCCGTTTCTTCGATCCGCCGCCGGTGGTCGAGACGCTCCTGCCGGATCACGACGACTACCGTATCTTCCACCAGACCGATGGAACCGAGGGACCGGAAGCGGAGATGGCGCGGCTCTACTTCCAGACCGGCGACGGCATCTACTGGGTCTTGCGCAACGGTCTCTTCCCGATGACCCCCGCCGGCTCAGGACTACGCACCGTGATGGAGCTCGACTACGACCAGATGCTCCTCCTGCCGACCATCGACCTCCTCGATTCGGTCGACGACGTGAAGAGCTGCGGGGACGACGAGTGGTATGAACCCTTCCTCGCCTTCTCCAACGCCTGGTACCGCGGCGTCTACCGCCCGTTCGAGGCCGAGAGGACGCGCATCCGGGGCAACTTCCGGGAATCGCTCCCGGTCGCCTTCCTGGAGGGGGCTCATTATCCGCGCTACTATTTCGCTGATCAGATCGTGACGATCCGCGACCGCGAGGACTTCGTCGAGAAGCTCTGCGAGGAGAGCTTCAGCCCCGCCGTCGCCTTCGTCGCGCGCCCCGCCTTCGCCCCCGCGCGCGGCGTGGTGCGGCAGGTGGCCGAAACGGCGAACCATGCGACGCTCGACGTCGAGTCGTTCGGCCAGGGCCTCCTGGTGATGAGCGTGACCCCGCACAAGCACTGGCGCGTGACGATCGACGGCGCCCGCGCGGACCCGATCGTGACCAACCTCGCCTACCAGAGCGTCCTCGTCCCCCCCGGCCGTCACCGCGTCGAGATGCGCTACAAGAACGAGCTGGTGATCGTCGGCCTGTGGATCAGCGCCCTCACCACCAGCCT
>DATARD010000262.1:0-9742 GCA_036264355.1 Thermoanaerobaculia bacterium | reverse complement strand
AATCCGGTCTACATGCCGTTCCGTCAACACGACCATAGGCGTACCCTCCAGCGATGCCGCGGCACTTGCCGCGGCAATACGGAGAGCATATCCTACCCCTCTTTCCGATACTTGTTTGGTTCCGGCTCCGCCGGGTTAGGGTTAACGACTCGGACGAGCTCTCTTTGTCTCCCCTCTCCCGGCGGGGGCCTGGGTGGGAGATGGGAGAGGGGCCGGGGGTGAGGGCGCCTCACGCCGTTGACCTCCGCCCCCCGCTTTGCTACCGTGCCCGCGGCATGCAGGCGACTGATTCCAACTTTGACGCACCACTCGTAGAGCTCCGGCGCAAGATCGAGGAGCTCGAGGGATTTCCCGCCGGGAGCAGCCAGGAGAAGGAGATCGAGCGGCTGCGCGCGCAGCTCAAGAAATCCACGGCGGAGATCTACAACAACCTGTCGCGCTGGCAGAAGATGCTGGTCGCGCGGCATCAGGACCGGCCCTATACGCTCGACTACGTCCACTATCTGATGGAGGACTGGATCGAGGTGCACGGCGACCGGGCGTATTCGGACGATGCGGCCATCGTCTCCGGCTTCGCCACCTTCCGCGGCCGGAGCGTCGCCGTCATCGGTCATCAGAAGGGACGGGACACCAAGGAGCGCATCCTCCGCAACTTCGGCCAGCCGCGGCCGGACGGCTACCGCAAGGCGTTGCGCATCATGAAGATGGCCGAGCGGTTCGGCCTGCCGGTGCTCACCTTCATCGACACCGCCGGCGCCTACCCGGGGCTCGACGCCGAGGAGCGTGGCCAGGCGGAGGCGATCGCCCGCAACCTTCTGGAGATGTCGGTGCTCCGCGTTCCCATCGTCGTCACCGTCACCGGCGAGGGGGGGAGCGGCGGCGCGTTGGCTCTCGGGGTCGGCGACCGGGTGTTCGTGCTCGAATACGCCACCTACTCGGTGATTTCGCCCGAGGGGTGCGCGGCCATTTTGTGGAAAGACCAGGAGCGCAAGGGCGAGGCCGCGGAGGCGATGAAGATCACGGCTCCCGACCTGATGAGCTTCGGGGTGGTCGACGAGATCATCCCCGAGCCGTTCGGCGGTGCGCACACCGATCCGGCTCTCGCCTGCCGGCGGGTGGGCGATGCGATCGACCGGACGCTGCATGAGCTCTCCCGGCTTCCCGCCAGCGAGCTGCTCGCCCGCCGCTACGACAAGTTCAGGGCTCTCGGGGTCTACGACGAGGAGTAACGGTCCGGTGCCCGTGGCGGAGTGGATCGCCGCTCCGGTGCCGGACGCCGCCGCGGGGCTCGAAAGGGCCGGCTTCCCCGGCTGGCTCGCCGGCCTTCTGGCGCGGCGTGGCGTCGCCGATGCTCCCGAGGCCGAGCGCTTCCTCACGCCGTCGCTCGATCAGCTCCACGATCCGTATCTTCTCGCCGGCATGGAATCGGCCGTCGAGCGCCTGCTCAAGGCGCGGACCGACCATGAGCGGATCGCCATCGTCGGCGACTACGACGTCGACGGCGTCACCGCCACGGCGCAACTCCTCGCCGTGCTCGGCGCTTGCGGGTGCGATGTGCGGCCCATCCTGCCGCACCGGCTGCGCGAGGGATATGGCTTCCAGCCGGTCCACGTCGAACGGGCGCAGGCGGAGGGGTGCAAGCTCATCGTCACCGCCGACTGCGGCAGCTCGTCCGTCGCGGCGGTCGAGCGGGCGCAGGCGGCGGGGATCGGCGTCGTGGTCACCGATCATCACTTGCCCGGGTGCGCGCTGCCGGACGGCGCGATCCAGATCAATCCGCGGCAGATGGGCTGTACCTATCCCTTCCCCGATCTCGCCGCCGCCGGCCTGGCGCTCAAGCTCGCTCTGGCGATGGCCGGCCGGTGCAGCCGCAAGGTCGAGGTCGAGGCGCTGCTGCGCATCGCCTGCCTGGGGACGATCGCCGACCTGGTGCCGCTGCGCGGCGAGAACCGGGTGATCGCCGCGCTCGGCCTCACCGCTCTGGCGCAGGCGCGCTCGCTGGGTTTGAAGGCGCTCATCCAGCAATCCGGCGTCAAGCCGCCGTTCACCGCCGCCGACGTCGGCTTCCGGCTCGGACCGCGGTTGAACGCCGCCGGCCGATTGGACAGCCCGGACCGCGCGCTGGAGCTGTTGATGAGCCGCGACGCGCGGCGGGCGGCGGAGCTGGCGGCCGAGCTCGACACCTGGAACCGCGAGCGGCAATCGGAAGAGGCGCACGCGGTGGAGCAGGCGGCGGCGATGTTCGCGGCACTTTCGCCGCTGCCCCCCATCCTGGTCGCCTGGAGCGCCGAGTGGCACAAAGGCGTCGTCGGCGTCGCCGCCGGCCGCATCGCGAAGGATTTTCATCGTCCCACCGTGCTGCTCGCGGTCGAAGGGGAGACCGCCACCGGCTCCGGGCGCAGTGTGCCGGGCCTGGAGCTGCACGGCTTTCTCGGCGGCTGGAAAGAGCGGATGCAGCGCTTCGGCGGCCATGCGCAGGCGATCGGCATGACGGCGGCGGTGGCCGATCTGGAGGGACTGCGCGCGGAGTGGGAGGCGGCCGGTGCCGCCTGGCCGGCAGCGCTCCTGGAGCGGCGGCTGGAGTATGAGCTGCATCTGCAACCGCGAGAGATTTCGAGCCGTCTGGTCGCCGACCTCGGCCGGCTGGAGCCGTTCGGCCAGGGGAATCCGCGCCCGCTGGTGCGCACCGGCCCGCTGCGCCTCGACGGTCCGCCGCGGCCGTTCGGCAACGGCCACCTGGGCGCTCGCACCCGCGGTCCGCAAGGGGAGCCGGTCGAGCTGGTGGGATGGGGATGGCAGGAGCGCGCCGCGGCGCTCAGCGGCAACTTCGAGGTGCTGGCCTGTGTGGAGCACGACTCCTACCGCGGCGGTCCGGTGCTGCGCCTGGTGGACAGCCGCCCGGCCTGACCCTCGACTCCCGAGGATTGGCCGCAAATCACGCAGAATCCGTACAATGAGTCCGACATGGTCCGCCGAGCCAACAACGTCCGCCGCCTTCGTGGCCTCCTGCTGATCGCTCTCATCCTGGCGGTCGCGGCGGTCACCGGCCTCTATCTGTTCGGGCGCAGCGGCCGGCGGACGACCCAGCACCAGCCGGAGACGGAGACCAAGGCCGAGAAAGGGGTGACCCTGGTCGGCGACGACTTCGACTACACCTTCTCCGAAAAGGAGAAGCCGCTCTTCCGGATCAAGGGCGACAGCATCAAGGCCGACCGCGAGGGCACCCTCTTCCTCGAAGGAGTGGCGGTGACCTTTTATGATCCGCAGGGTCAGCCCTACCACGTGGAGAGCAAGCAGGCGAGCTTCAACCGCGCCAAGAACGAAGGACTGCTCGAAGGCGACGTCGTGCTCAAGGGGCCGTCGCAGCTCGAGCTGCGGTCGACCCAGCTCCAGATCAGCCAGAACGGCCACGTCCTGGTCTGTCCGCAGCCGGTCGAGGTGCACTACGTCGGGCAGTACGTGGTGAACGGCGACACCCTGCGCGTCGAGCTGCCGGACGAGGTGTTCACCCTCGAAGGGCACGCCAAGGTGGCGAGCCTGCCGGGAGCGAAGGAGCCGCTGGCGGGAACGGCGGAGCGCGCCATCTACGAGCGGCACCGCAAGCTGCTGCGCATCGAAGGCAGCGCCCATTTGAGCCACGGCACGCAGCAGATCCAGGCGCAGCGGATCAGCGGCTATCTGTCGGACGACGAAGCGTCGCTCGTCTTCGTGCGCGGCATGTGGGACGTCGCCGGGCAGAGCGCCGGTCCGAAGGCCGCCGACGGCAGCTCGACGATCGTGCGCTTCAGCGGCAAGGATCTGGCGGTGATGCTCCAGCCGGAAGGCAACAAGGTCCGCGAGGTGGACCTCGAAGGCCAGCTCCAGGATCACGCGATGATCGAGACGACGGGCGGCGGCATCCAGCGCACCCTGCATGCCCTGCGCATCGAAGGCAGCCTGGAGCAGGGGGTGCTCAACCATGCCGAGGCGTTCGACGGCGTCGACATCCGCGAGGTGATGCGCAACCAGCGCACCGCCGACGGCAAGCCCTATGCGCGCGAGGCCCACGGCCATCATGCCGAGGCTTCGTTCCGTCCCGACGGGCACCTGGCGACGGCGAACCTGGAGGACCAGGTGACCTTCAAGGATCCGCAGGTCACCGCCGCGGGCAACCGCGCGGACCTCAACTTCGACGACAATAAAGGCACCTTTTTCGGCACGCCGGTGACGGCGGAGAGCCCGAAGGGGCGGCTCGACGCGCCGCGGATCGCCTACGACACGGCGCGCCAGATCATGCATGCGATGGGCGGGGTCCGCGCCACCCTCAACCAGGTCTCCGACACCGCCCTCGCCGGCTCGCCGCTCGGGGAAGGGGAGGGGCCGGTCCACGTCGAGTCGAAGGAGGCATTCTGGCGCCAAGCGCCGTCGTCGTTTATCTTCCGCGGCGAGGTGCGCTCCTGGCGCGGCGAGAATCTGATGCTCAGCGAGGAGCTGCTCGGGGAGAAAGAGCAGGACAAGCTCACCGCGACCGGGGGAGTGAAGACACTATGGATTCCGACGGAGCAGACCCCTCAATCCGCGAAGAGCGCCGGCGCGGGCGCGGGCGGCGCAAACGGCGCGGTCAAGCGGAGCCCGATCGTGGTGGTCGCCAGCGAAATGACCTACCAGCAGACGGCGCGGCTGCTGACCTACACCGGCGCGGTGCGGGTGGAGCAGGAGGGCAAGACGCTGCTCTGCCAGAAGCTCGACGTGCAGATGAACGAGCAGAAGAAACCGCAGAAGATGACCTGCACCGGCCAGGCCAAGCTCACCGACCCGAAGACGGGACGGACGATCGACGGCAGCATGGCGGTCTACCTGATGGACCAGAAGAAGGTGGACTTCACCGGCGACAAGGTGACGATGCGGGACAAGGAAGGCAACCAGGTGCAGGGCCAGCGCATCGTCTACTCGATCGAAGACGGCAAGGCGCAGGTGCTGGGCAAGGACACGGCGAAGACCGCGCCCGCGCCCGCGCCGACTCCCGCGCCGTCGCCGACACCGCCGACTCCTCCGACATCGAAGGGGAAGGGATGAACGGCGCCGCGACCGAGCAGAAGCTCGCCACCAGCGGCCTGCGCAAGGTCTACCGCGGGCGCGCGGTGGTGCAGGACGTCTCGATCGAGGTCGGCCCCGGCGAGATCGTCGGCCTCCTCGGCCCCAACGGCGCGGGCAAGACGACGACCTTCTACATGGTGGTCGGCCTCACCCCGCCGGACGCCGGCACCGTCTCGCTCGGCGACGACGACATCACCGACCTGCCGATGTATCTGCGGGCACAGCGCGGGATCAGCTATCTTCCCCAGGAGCCGTCCGTCTTCCGCCGCATGTCGGTCGAGGACAACCTGCGGGCGATCTTCGAGACCCTGGATCTCTCCCACGCCGAGCAGGAGCGCCGCATCGATCAGCTCATCACCGACTTCGGACTGTCAAAAGTGCGAAAGAACAGAGGGGATTCCCTGTCGGGTGGTGAGCGGCGCCGGGTCGAGATCGCCCGTGCATTGGTGATCAGCCCATGGTATATCCTTCTCGACGAGCCGTTCGCGGGAATCGACCCGATCGCGGTGCTCGACATCCAGGGGATCATCCGGCACCTCAAGTCGATGGGGATCGGAATCCTCATCACCGACCATAACGTGCGGGAAACATTGAAAATAACCGACCGGGCCTATATCATCAACAACGGCGAAATCCTGCGTTCCGGAACGCCGCTGGACCTCTCTACCGATCCGCAGGTACGGAAGATCTACCTCGGCGAGGACTTCACACTGTAAGCTGCGTCCCGTATGGCCTTAGAGCAGAAACTATCCCTCAGACTGGCGCAGAAGCTGGTGATGACGCCGTCACTCCAGCAGGCCATCAAGCTTCTGCAGATGACCCGCATGGAGCTCGACACGCTCCTCACCCAGGAGATCGTGGAGAACCCCGTGCTCGAAGAGAGCTCCGAGGTCTCCGAGGAGGAGACTCCGCCGCGCGAGGAAGAGCGGCCCGAGCCGACCAACGGCGAGGAGCTCAACCATACCGAGTCGATGGAGAACATCGACCTCGATGCCTACTTCGGCGACTACTGGGAGGGCTCCGGCCACTCCTCCATGATGGAGGAGCGGGAAGAGCCCCCGATCGAGAACAGCCTCTCCCGCGAGCCCGACCTCTACGACCATCTCCTCTGGCAGCTCCACATGGCGGAGGTCACGCCCCGCCTGCGCGAGATCGCCGAGCTGATCATCGGCAACCTCGACCCCAACGGCTTCCTGGTCGCGACACCGGAAGAGATCCGCGCCATGGGGACCGACGAGGAGCGCGGCTACAGCATGGAGGAGATCGAGCAGGCGCTGAATCTGGTGCGCAGCTTCGACCCGCCCGGCATCGCCTGCATCGACCTCCAGGAGAGCCTGCTGCGCCAGATGGACCATCTCGGCGTGCCTGCGGACTCCGTCGCCCGGCGCATGGTGACCGAGGCCTGGGACCTCTTCCTGCGCCGCCAGTTCCCGGCGGTGGCGAAGAAGCTGGGCGTCGAGCTGGCCACCCTCGAAGAGGAGGTCGAGCTGGTGCGCGGCCTGGAGACCCAGCCCGGCCGCAAGTTCAGCACCGACCGGCCGCACTACATCGAGCCCGACGTCTTCGTCCGCCGCGTCGGCGACGAGTATGTCATCCAGCTCAACGACGACGGGCTGCCGCGCCTGCGGGTCAGCCGCGCCTACCGGCGGATGCTGCAGAGCATGCGCACCGAGGGGCGGCAGTCCGAAGCCCAGGCGTTCATCAAAGACAAGATCCGCTCCGCGGTCTGGCTGATCAAGAGCCTGGACCAGCGGCAGCGCACCATCTACAAGGTGGCGGCGTCCATCGTCCGCCAGCAGAACGAGTTCCTCGACAAGGGGATCGAGCACCTCCGGCCGATGGTCCTGCGCGATGTGGCGGAGGACATCGGGATGCACGAATCCACAGTCAGCCGGGTGGTCTCCAACAAGTACATTCACACACACCGTGGGCTGTTTCCCATGAAGTTTTTCTTCCACAGCGGGATCGACCGGGAATATGGCGACAACATCTCGTCCCTGACGGTCAAGCGCAAGATCGAGCAGCTCATCCAGGCCGAGGACCCCAAGCGTCCGCTGTCGGACAGTGAGCTGATGCGGATTCTCAACCGGGAAGGGATCCAGATCGCCCGGCGCACGGTCGCCAAGTACCGCGACGAGCTGAGCATCCCGTCTTCGACGGACCGGAAGCAGATCTTCTGAGGAACAGCCGGAGAGAGCGATGAAGATTGAAACGATCGGCCGGAACCTCCCGGTGGACGACCGCCTGCGGGCGACTGTCGAAAAGAAACTCCAGAAGCTCGTCAAGCTCATCGACGAGCCCGTCGAGGCCCGGGTCACGCTGAGCCTGGAGAAGCACCTCCATGTGGCGGAATTCCACGTCACCCACCGGCTGGGCGTCCTCCAGGCGACCGAGGAGAGCGACGTCAACCTGCTCGACGCGGTCAACCTCGGCGTCGACAAGGTGGTGGGCCAGGCGCGCAAGTCGCATCAGAAGCAGGTGGAGAAGCAGGTGGGAAAACGCCGCGGCGACAAGCGCGGCGACACCGACGGCTCGCGCTGGCCGATCGATGTCCTCGACCAGGGGAGCGTGCGGGGCGGCGGCGCGCCGCGGATCATCGAGTCCACCCACATGCCGATCAAGCCGATGACGATCGAAGAGGCGGCCCTCCGTCTGGAGGACGCGGAAGACGGGTTCGTCGTCTTCCGCGACGCGGCGAGCAGCCGGGTGAACGTGCTCTACCGCCGCAAGGACCAGAACTACGGCCTGATCGTTCCCGAGTAGACCGCCGACGAGACCTCGATGTCGCTCGCGTCTCTGACGCGGCCGGACCTCATCCTCACCGATCTCCAGGCCGCCGACCGTCCGCAGGTGCTGCACGAGCTGGCCGCCCGGCTCGCCCGGCGTGGCGTCACTCGCGATCCTGAGGAGCTGTTTCGCGACCTCTGGGAGCGCGAGCAGCAGGGCTCGACCGGCATCGGAGGCGGCGTCGCCATTCCGCACTGCAAGCTCCGAGGGCTGGCGAAACCGGTGGTCGCCCTCGGTCTGCTCGCCGCCGGGGTCGACTTTGAAGCGGCCGATGGCCAGCCGGTCCTCCTCATCGTCCTGATCCTCTCGCCCAGCGAGTCGCCGGCCGCGCACCTCCAGGCGCTGGCCGTCGTCTCGCGCTGGATCAAGTCCGGACGGTACCGTGAGATCCTCGGCCTGCTCGACGCGCAGGCGGTCTATGATGTCCTGGAGCAGGAAGGCGGATAAGACGCATGGAGCCCAGCAATTCCCCCTCCGTCCGGGTGGCGGAGCTTCTCGGCGAGGAGCTCGCCGATCTCGATCTGCACATCCTTTCGGGAGAGTCCCACCTGGACAACACCGTCACCCACCCGCGGGTGCAGAAGCCGGGGCTCGCCTTCGCCGGCTATTACGAGTACATCAAGCCGGGCCGTGTCCAGATCATCGGCGAGAGCGAGACCGAGTATCTGAAGACCTTGCAGGAGGAAGAGCGGCGCGGGCGGCTGGAGACGATCGCCAGCCTGCCGGTCCCCGTCTTCATCATCACCAAGGGGATCGCGCCGCTGCCCGGCTTCCTGCACGCCTGCCAGGAGCGCGAGGTGCCGGTGCTCTCCTCGACGGCGCTCTCCTCGACGGTGATCAAGGGGATCAGCTACTTCCTCGAAGACCATCTGGTCCCCTCGACCTGCCTGCACGGCGTGCTGCTGGAGATCTACGGCCTCGGCGTGCTGCTGATCGGCGAGAGCGGAGTGGGGAAGAGCGAGTCGGCGCTCGACCTCATCACCCGCGGCCACAGTCTGGTGGCGGACGACCGGGTGACCGTCAAGCGCTATCCGAACGGCGAGCTGGTGGGCTTCAGCGAGGGTCCGCTGCGCCATCACATGGAGCTGCGCGGCATCGGCATCATCAACGTCCAGGACCTGTTCGGCCTCGCCTCGGTGCGCGAGCGGGCCAACGTCGACCTGGTCATCGAGCTGGAGCACTGGCAGACCGGCCGGCAATATGACCGCCTCGGCCTCGACGAAACCCTGTTCAACATCCTCGACACGCCGTGCCCGTACATCCGCATGCCGGTCGCCCTGGGCCGCAACGTCAGCGTGTTGGTGGAGATCGCGGCGCGCAACCACGTGCTCAAGCTGCAGGGCCATCATTCGGCGCGCGAGTTCGCCCGCAAGCTGGAGGCGCAGCTCGAGCGCAACCGCAAGGTCCCGGCGCGCAAGGAGACCGCTTGAGCGCCGGCTTGGCCAACGCGGCGGGCCAGCGTGTCAGCCTGGTGCTGGTCACCGGGCTGTCCGGGTCGGGCAAGAGCATCGTGGCCAAGTGCTTCGAGGACCTCGGCTACTACACGGTCGACAACCTGCCCTTGCCGTTGCTGGAGATCTTCATCGACAACCCGCAGCAACTGGTCCGCGGCCACGACCGGATCGCCGTGGTCACCGACGTGCGGGCGCCGGGGTTCGCCGAGGAGCTGCCGCGCCTCATCGCCAACATCGACCGCGAGCGGGTGGACGTCACCCTGCTCTTCCTCGAAGCCTCGGACGAGATCCTGGTGCGCCGCTTCTCCGAGACCCGCCGGCCGCATCCGCTGGCCTCCGACGCGCCGGTGATCGAAGGCATCCGGCGCGAGAAGGAGATACTGGCGGAGCTGCGCGCCCGGGCCGACATGGTCCTCGACAGCAGC
>DATARD010000193.1:0-16805 GCA_036264355.1 Thermoanaerobaculia bacterium | reverse complement strand
ACCGCCCGTCACCTACACCCCCAACCGCCGGCTCGGAGCACGCGGCGCCTGGGTGCTCCGGCCAGACCAGGGACCGGGAGAGTGGGTGGAGGCGGAGTGAGATCTAAGCCGGTTTGCTCGCCTTTTTGCCGCTCTTCTTCGGACTCTTCTTTTTCTTCTTTTTCGCGGCGCCCGTTCCGGCCATGGACTCGAGCTCGAAGTTGGGTGGTGTTGGATTGAAATTCGGCGGCGTCGGGTTGAAGTTGGGTGGTGTCGGATTGAAATTCGGCGGAGTCGGATTAAAACCCGAGGACTGAGCGTCGACAGCGTTTGGGTCGGACTTGGGCTTCGTAGGCATGATTTAGCTCCTCGCTTTACTTCTTGGCAGGGCCGGCAAAGACGCCTTTGAATTGATCTTCTCCGCCCAGGAAGCTGAACGAGAGCGCGATGAAAGCGCCAAAACCGTATCGATCTTCCAGCAAGGCGCCCGAGGTGAGGTTGCTCGCGACGGTGCCGCCTCCCTCGAACTCCGGACGCAACCGTTGGCGCTGCGCATAGCTGCCGCCGATCGTGATATACCCCGTGCTGTTCACAGGGAGAGTTCTGAGCGCGAACGAGATGCCGGCCATGGTCGTAATCTTATCGACCGGAACATCGGTGGCAACGCCCACCGAGAACCCCAGCGTCGGGTGCCGCAGCCACATATAGTTCGCGAAAGCCGAAAGCTTATAGGGGTAGCTGCCGTCTGACACTTGAACCAGCTTGGCCTTCTGCGTGTCGCCGGTAATGGGATCGAGGCGATATCGGTTATCGCGCACTCCCAAGATTGCGAAGCCGGCGGAAAAGGTGAGGGCGAACGGTTTTTTCTGAAGTACGATGGGGAAGCTGTATGAATAGTCGCTTTCGAGGCCACGAATCGAAAATGTAACCGTTTCGGTCTCCGCAAAAACCACCCAAGACGCCTTCAATTCATCCCGAAGGACTGCGAAGCCGCAATTGCTCGGCGGTCGCTCAATACCTTCAGCCTTAATTTCGGCGTCGCTGCACTCACGGAACGTGATCGTTACCTGTCGGCCGAAGGTAGCGAAGCCCGCTTTAGACGGATCGAGCTCTGGATCTAATTTTGAATTGAGCCCTCTCTTGTATCGTGGCAGATCGATGATCGAAAAAATCTTTCTATCAGAAAGTGAGGGTATATCCCCCTTCATGTTGATGAAAACCGAATCACTGGCCCGGATATTGAGCGTGGGGTTGGCCGGGTCTACAGTATGCTCGGCCAGGTTGACGGTGAGGACGGAATTGTCCGCTGCGGATGGATGTGCGGCGAGCAGGATCAGAGTGATTCCCGCTGAGACAGCCAGTCCAAATCTCATGGCGCTTCCCCCTGTCTAGGTACATTTTGATCGCGAGCTTCTGCGGATCATTATTGACCAGGACTGGAATGTTTGGCAAGGGGCAGGTGCTATTCAGGGAAATTCGACGAGCGGGATATGTCAATGGACCGATGCCTCGGCGCTCTAGTCTTCGTCCTGATAGATCTCGCGCTTCCTCGGAGGTGACGGCGATCTTTCTTTCCGAGCCGGCGAGAGGACGCGTGAAGATCTCGAGGTCCGGCGGACGGCGCGGGGCACATACTCGGCCTGGTTGGTTCCTGCGCCTCCTCGGAACAGGTAGGCCATGGCAATCCTCCGTCGCCTACCCTGCCACGATCTGCTTGAGCAGCGCGATGTTGTCCCGGTGGCCGGTCAGACGGGCGGTGACTTTGCCGCGGATGGGGTAGCCGAGGAGGTAGAGGTCGCCGATGATGTCCAGGATCTTGTGGCGGACGAACTCGTCGGGGAAGCGGAGTTCGGTGTTCAGGACCTCGTCCTCGCCGACGAGGATGAAGTTGTCGAGGCGGCCGCCGGAGCCCAGGCCGAGCTCGTTGAGCATCTTCAGGTCTTTCATGAAGCCGAAGGTGCGGGCCGGGGCGATCTCCCGGTTGTAGGTTTCGGTCGACGACAGGGTGAAGTCGTAGGACTGCTCGCCGATGGGCGGCGGGTAGCGCAGGAGGTAGGAGACCGAGAAGCGGTCGGCCGGCTCGATGGCCAGGACTTTCTCTCCGGAGCCGCGCACCTCGTACCGCCGGTCGATGACGACCTCGCGCTGCCCTCCGTCCTGCTCGGCGATGCCCACCTCGTCGAGGATCTTGGAGAATTCGAGCGCGGAGCCGTCGAGGACCGGGATCTCCCCGTTGACCTTGATCAGGAGGTTGCCGACGCCGTAGGCGTGGAGCGCCGAGAGGAGGTGCTCGACGGTCTTGATGTTCTCCCCGTCGCCGGACAGAGTGGTGGCGTAGTCGGTGTCGGCGACCGCTTGCACGTGGGCCGGGATCTCGACGCCGGTGGGGAGGGTGACGAAATGGATGCCGCTGTCCTCGGGGAGAGGCTGGAGGACCATGCCGGTGCGCTGGCCGGAGTGCAGCCCGAGGCCGTAGACCACGGTCGAATGACGGATCGTCCGCTGCCGCCGGCCGGTCTCGACGAGGAGAGGCAGGGCCGGCGCGGCAGTGAAACGGCGCTCGCCGTCCGCGTGGTCACGGGCCGGAAGCTCGGGGAAGGCGTCTCCGGTGCCCGCCGCGAGGGAGCGCTTGTAAGCCAGCGCGCCGGCGGCGGCGTCCACCGACCTCTTATAGGAGAGCGGCTTCTCCAGATAGTCGAAAGCGCCCATCTTGATCGCCTTGACGGCGGTGGCGGTCGTGCCGTGCCCCGACATCATGACCACCGCGGCGGTCGGGTCCGCGTTGCGCAGCGCCTGCAACGTCTCGAGCCCGTCGCGGTCGGCCAGCCAGATGTCGAGGAAGACCACCGCGGGCCGCTTTTCCGCATAGAGGCTCAGCGCCTCGGTGCCGCTGGACGTCGTCAGGGTCGAATAGCCTTCATCGGACAGGATCCCCCCCAGGGTGGTAAGGATGCCGGGTTCGTCGTCCACGATCAGAATCAGCTCGGACATGCGTCAGGTCTCCTGCGCCGTAGCATAGCAGCGTTGACAGCCGGCGGGAGGTACAGTACCTTACCTCGATGTAAGCGGTTACATCGAGACGAGGCAACGCTTGCCGCAATCACGAAGATCTCGCAGACAGGGCCGGACAGCCGTGACGATCCACGACGTCGCCGCGCGAGCGGGGGTGTCGGCGGCCACTGTGTCGCGCGTGCTCAACGGCAAGACGGTGGTGCGCGAGGAGACGCTGCAACAGGTGCTGGCCGCGGCCGAGGCGCTGTGCTACGTGCCGAACGTCGCCGCCCGCTCGCTCAGCATCCGGCGCAGCCAGACGATCGGCATCGTGCTGCCGGACGTCCATGGCGAGTTCTTCTCCGAGGTGATCCGCGGCATCGACGTCGCGGCGCGCCGCACCGGCTACCACATCCTGGTCTCCGGCTCGCACAGCGACGCCGGCGAGATGCTGGAGGTCCTGGCCGCCATGCGCGGCCGGGTCGACGGGCTTGTGGTCATGGCTCCCGACGTCAGCCACGCCTCGCTGCACAGGTCCCTGCCGTCCGGTCTGCCGCTCGTGCTGCTGAACTCGACCGACAACGGCCGCGACGCCATCACGATCGACAACTACGGCGGCGCGCAGGCGATGACACGCCTCCTCGCCGAGCTCGGGCACAGCCGCATCGCCTTCATCAAGGGGCCGGCGCAGAACGCCGATGCGCGCGAGCGTCTGCGCGGCTTTCGCGACGCGATGAACGGGCTCGGCCTGACGGTGAGCCGGCGCCTTGAGCTCGCCGGCAGCTTCACCGAGGAGTCCGGCCACGCCGCGGCGCTCAAGATCCTCAAGACGAAGCCGCGGCCGACGGCGATCTTCGCGGCGAACGACTCGATGGCTGTCGGCGCTCTCGCGGCTCTCGCCGAATCTGGAGTCGTGGTGCCGAGCCAGATGTCCGTGGCAGGCTTCGACGACATCCCCATCGCCCGCTACGTGGCGCCCCCTCTCACCACCATCCGTGTCGACATCGCCGATCTTGGACGCCGCGCTTTCGGCCTCCTTCTCGGCGCCATCGAGCGGCCCGCCTTTGCTGCGGCCGGCCGGCGCGACCGGATCGCCACCACGCTCATCATCCGCAAATCATGTTGTAGCCCTGAAATCCGGAAAAAAGGAGAGGAGTCATGACTCGAATGTTGAGGGTATGTCTTTTCGTGCTGCTCGCCGGCGCGCTCGCGGCGTCCGCGTTCGCGCAGTCGGCGACGGCGACCATCCGCGGCAAGGTGGTGGACGAGAAGGACGCAGCGCTCGCCGATGCCGAGGTCAACGCCGTCGGCACCGACTCGGGGTTCGTCAAAACCGTCAAAGCCGGCCCCGATGGATCGTTCAACCTCGGCGGCCTGACGCCGGGCGAATACAACATCATCGTGTCGGCGCAGGGGTTTGAGCCGCACACACAAAAAGTGAACGTCCTCGTCGGACAGAACGCGAACATCACGTTCGTGATGACGAAGAATGCGACTCTCAGTGAATCGATCACCGTCGTCGGCGAGCAGGTCATCGACACGCGGACGCCGGAAGCGGCGACCAACGTCACCAAGGAACAGATCGAGAACCTGCCGCAGGACGACCGCAACTTCCTCAAGTTCGCGGCCCTCGCTCCGGGTGTCCGGCTGTCGAACGATCCGCAGCGCAAGACGATCGCCGGCGACGCCCAGCCGGCCGAGCAGACGAACGTCTTCATCGACGGCGTGAGCTTCAAGAACGACGTGCTGCAGGGCGGCCTGGTGGGCCAGGATTCGAGCCGCGGCAACCCGTTCCCGCAAAACGCCGTGCAGGAGTTTCGCGTCATCACCCAGAACTACGGCGCGCAATACGAGAAGGCGTCCAGCGTCATCATCTCGGCGGTCACCAAGTCGGGCGGCAATGACATCCACGGGCAGGCCTTCTGGTTCTACCAGCCCAAACAGTGGGTGGCGCCGCTGCCGCAGGGCTTCCAGTATTCGACCCTCAGCACCAACCAGGACTATCACCGCAGCCAGCCGGGCCTCTCGATCGGCGGTCCGATCGTCAAGGACAAGCTCCACTATTTCTTCTCCTACGAAGGCGACGACGAGCACGCGACGACGCCGGTCACGGTCGGCAACGCGGCGTTCGCGAGCCAGTTCAGCCAGTACGTCGGCGTCTTCGCCAGCCCCTTCAAGTCGAACCTCGCGTTCGGCAAGCTGAGCTGGCAGCCGGCGGAGAATCAGCTCGTCGATTTCAGCGGCAACTACCGTCACGAGCATGAGACGCGCGACTTCGGCTCCGGCAACAACCCGCCGGTCTCCTTTCAGGCGGCCAACGACATCAAGAACTGGGTCTATGGCTCGACGCTCCGCCACCAGTGGAACAACAACACCGCCTTGAACCAGGCGTCGCTGAGCTGGCAGGAGTATGCCTGGAACCCGACGCCGCTCAACCCCAACCTGGTCGGGCTTTTCTATGAAGGCGTCATCCGCATCGGCGGCGCCTCGACGACCCAGAAATTCGACCAGCAACGGATCGAGCTGCGGGACGATTACAGCCAGGCGGTCACGCAATGGGGAGGCGATCACAACTTCCAGATCGGTGGCAACATCGATCACCTGCGCTACAACGTCAACAAGAGCCTCAACGGCAACCCGGTCTACAATTTCCGTAACGACCCTGCCAACGGCTACACCTTCGATCAGCCGTTCGAAGCGCAGTTCGGCTTCGGCAATCCGCTCCTCTCGGTCAACAACAACGAATACGGCGTCTACGCCCAGGACTCCTGGCTGATCGGCCAGCGGATGACGGTGAACCTCGGCGTGCGCTGGGACTACGAGACAAAACAGCTCGACGCAAGCTATGTCACCCCGCCCGGCATCGCGGCGGCGCTCGCCGGCAAGGTGAGCTCGGACTACTTCTCGAACGGCAACGAGCGTGATCCCTACAAGAACGCGTTCCAGCCGCGCCTCGGCTTCTCCTACGACCTGCGCGGCGACAGCCGGTCGGTCGTCTTCGGTGGATTCGGCCGTTATTACGACCGCATCTTCCTCAACGCCACCCTCGACGAGCGCTACCGGCTGCAATATCCGGTCTACCGCATCGAGTTTTCACCCGACGGGCGGCCCGGCACGATCAAGTGGAATCCGAGCTATCTGACCCCTGCGGGCTTGAACGCACTCATCGCCTCGGGAGCGACCAACCCGGAGATCTATCTCCTCGACAACAACACGAAGACTCCCTACTCGAACCAGTGGAACCTCGGAATCCGTCAGGCGCTCGGCAAATGGACCGGCTCCCTGAGCTATAACAACGTCCGCGGCTATCACGGTTTCACCTGGCTGTCGGCGAGCGGCCTCTGCTGCCAGGCTCTGGTGCCCGGCTACGGCAACGTGATCATTTCCGATCCGCAGGGCAAGGACTACTGGTACAGCGGCGTCTTCCTCACTCTCGACCGTCCGTTCATGGACGGCTGGGGAGTGCACTTCGCCTGGACCCACGCCAAGGCCGAGCAGAACGGCAACGACCTGTTCAGCCTCGACTATCCGAGCGCGGCGCAGTACCCGCGCCATGAGGTGCCCGACTCGGAGCGCAACCACATCGTCGCCAACGGCATCTTCGCCTTGCCATGGGAAGTGCGCTTCGCCACCACCATCACGCTCGGCAGCGGCGGCGCGACCAACGTGCTCGACTTCTCGCAAGGATTCGATCTCGCGGCCCGCGAGAGAACGCACCCGTTCGAGCGCTCGATCCGTCCGCCGACGACCTGGGGCTTCGCCAGCCGTTCGGTCGACTTCCGCCTGGAAAAGGATTTCCCCGTGATGCACAGCGTTTCGGTGGGCGTCGTCGGCGAGATCTTCAACGCCTTCAACTGGGCGAGCTACGGCTGTCTGAACAACTTCATTCCGCCGGAAGGAAACCCCAGCTTCGGCCAGCCGGGCTGCGTCAACAACCTGGGCCGCCGCGAGCAGGTCGGCCTCAAGATCAACTTCTGATGGTGTAGGCTCCTCTGGAGCGGTGGGCGGACGCAAATCCGCCCACCCATTCTTTCTGAGAACCCTATGGTCCGCATGCCCCAGAGACTCGCCGCTCTCCTTCTCGCAGTATCTCTCACTGCTTGCGCCGGCTCGCCGGTCCGCCACCCCACCCAGCCCAGCCATCTCAGCGATGAAGCGCTCCTCGACGACGTCGAGAGCCGCAGCTTCCACTACTTCTGGGACCTCGCGGACCCGCACACGCTGCTCGTTCCCGACCGCGCGCCGACGCCGTCGTTTTCGAGCATCGCCGCGGTCGGTTTCGGCCTGACCGTTTATGGCATCGGCGCCGAGCGCGGCTATGTGCCGCGCGCCGAAGCCGCCGCGCGCACACTTGCGACATTGCGCTCGCTCCTCGCGATGAAACAGGGTCCCCAGCCGCACGGCGTTTCCGGCTACAAGGGATTCTTCTATCATTTTCTCGACATGCGCACCGGCGAGCGCTTCCAGACGATCGAGCTGTCGACCATTGACACCTCGCTGCTGATGGCCGGCGTGCTGTTTACACAGTCGTATTTCGACCACGACGATCCCACCGAGGCGGCGATCCGTTCGACCGCCGAGGAGCTCTACACCCGCGTCGATTGGCCCTGGGAGCAGGTGCGGGATCATGCGATCAGCATGGGCTGGACGCCCGAGGAGGGTTTCCACACCTACGACTGGCGCGGCTACAACGAAGCGATGATCGTCATCGTCCTCGCGCTCGGCTCGCCGACCCATCCGGTCGACGCCAAAGCCTGGGGCGAATATACGAAGACCGATCGCTGGGGAACGTTCTACGGCCAGGACCACATCCTCTTCGCGCCGCTCTTCGGACATCAATACTCGCACGTCTGGATCGACTTCCGCGGTATCCAGGGCGGCCGCGACGACATGAGTCGCGAGCACGGCATCGATTACTTCGAGAACTCGCGCCGTGCCACGCTCTCGCAACGCTCCTACGCGATCGCCAACCCCAACCACTACCGCGACTATGGCGACACGATCTGGGGGCTCACCGCCTGCGACGGCCCCGGAGACGGGAAGCGGACGGTCGACGGCCGCGAGATCACTTTCTATGGCTATGCCGCGCGCGGCGCCAGCGCGACCGAGATCCGCGATGACGGGACAATCGCCCCGACCGCCGCCATCTCCTCGATCGTCTTCACGCCGGAGATCTCGTTGCGGGCCCTGCGCGAGATGCGCCAGCGCTACGGCGATCGTCTCTACTCGAAATACGGATTCCGCGACGCTTTCAATCCAACCGTCGGCTGGTTCGACGTCGACTATCTCGGCATCGACCAGGGACCGATCGTCGCGATGATCGAAAACTACCGCAGCGGCCTGGTCTGGAAGACCATGCACAAGAACGTGCACATCGTGCAGGGCCTGAAGCGGGCCGGCTTCACCGGCGGATGGCTGGACGCCCAATGAAGCCGTGCCGGCCGCTCGCGGTGCTCCTGCTGGTTCTGCTCGTTCTGCCGGGTGTTGCAGGCTGCACCGGGCAGAGCCGGAGCGGTGTTGAACAGATCGAATTCTGGGCGCTCGGCAGCGAAGGGGAGGTCGTCGCCGCGATGATTCCCGATTTCGAGCGGCGGAACCCCGGCATCCATGTCACTTTGCAACAGATCCCCTGGATCGCGGCGCACGAGAAGCTGCTGACCGCCTACGTCGGCGACGCCACGCCGGACATCGCGCAGGTGGGAAACACCTGGATTCCAGAATTCGCCGCGGTCCGCGGCCTCACCGATCTCGGACCTTTCGCGAAAGCCTCGAAGACGATCGACGGCCACGACGACTTCCCCGGCATCTGGGCGACCAACGTGGTCGGTGGCGTTCTCTACGGCATCCCCTGGTACGTCGACACCCGCGTTCTGTTCTACCGCAGTGACGTGCTGGCATCGGTCGGTTATCCGCGCGGTCCGCGCACCTGGGATGAGCTGCTGGATGCGATGACGCGCATCCAGCGCGAGCGGAAGAGCCGCTGGGGAATCCTGATGCCGACCAACGAGTTCGAGCCGATCCTCGCGCTCGCGCTGTCGAACGGCTCCTCTCTGCTCACCCAGGACGGCACGCACGGCGCCTTTGAAGAGCCAGCGTTCCGCGACGCGTTCAATTTCTATGTCGAGATCTTCCATCGTGGCTTCGCGCCGGTGGTGAGCAACACGCAGGTCGCCAATCTCTATCAACAGTTCGCGCAGAACGAGTTTGCGATGCATATCACCGGGCCGTGGAACGTCGGCGAATTCAAACGCCGCCTGCCGCCGGACATGGAAGGCAAATGGGCCACCGCGCCGCTGCCGGCCCGCGACGCCTCGGCGCCGACCGGCATCTCGATGGCCGGAGGCTCCAGCCTCGTCATCTTCCGCGCTTCACATCACAAAGAGGCGGCGCGGAAGCTGATCGAATTCCTGTCGGAGCCGGCGCAAGAGGTCCGTTTCTTTACGCTGACCGGCGACCTGCCGGCGCGGCGTAGCGCTTGGGAAACGCCGGCGCTGGCGCGCGATCCCTATTTCCCAGCCTTCCGCGAGCAGCTCGAACGCGTCGCGCCGATGCCCAAGGTTCCGGAATGGGAACAGATCGCCAATGCGATCGACGAGCACGGCGAATCGGCGATCCGGCGCGCCGCGACACCGGCCGCAGCGCTGGCGGATCTCGACCGTACAGCCAATGACATGCTCGCCAAGCGCCGCTGGATTCTCGCCCGCGCGGAGGGAAAGAGATGAAGAGCGAAGCGCGGGCCGCCGCGCTGTTCCTCGCGCCGGCGCTCGGCGTGCTGGTGATCTTCTTCGCTCTGCCCGTCCTCGCCGGCTTCGCCTTGAGTCTCACCGACTTCGATCTCTACTCGATCGGCGACATCCACAACGTGCGCTTCGTCGCGCTGCACAATTACGCGTCGATCGTGAAGAGCGACATCTTCTGGACGGCGCTCGGCAACACGCTCTATTTCTCCCTCGTCGGCGGCCCGCTCACCGTCGCCGTCTCGCTCGCCGCGGCGCTCCTGGTGAACGCCAAGGCGGCGCGTTTCAAGCCACTTTTCCGCACAATCTACTTCGCGCCGGTCGTCACCACGCTCGTCGCGGTGGCGATCGTCTTCCGCTTCCTCTACAACCCGCGGTTCGGAGCGATCGACCGCGCGCTCGGTTTCTTCGGCTTGCCGGCCATCGACTGGCTCGGCGATCCGCACTGGGCGATGCCGGCGATCATCCTGCTCGCCGTCTGGAAAAATTTCGGCTACAACATGATCATTTTCATCGCCGGGCTGCAGGCGATTCCCGACGAGCTCTACGAAGCGGCACGCATCGACGGCGCGGGCGCCTGGCGCCAGTTCCGGCACGTTACGTTACCAATGCTCGGCCCAACCTTTCTGTTCGTCGGCATCGTCACCGCCATCGGCTATCTCCAGCTCTTCCCCGAGCCCTATGTGATGACCTATGGCGGACCACTCAACAAGACGCTCTCCGCCATGATGCTCATGTACAAGGAAGGCTTCCGCTGGTGGCGGATGGGTTACGCGGCGGCGATCGCCTTTCTCCTCTGTCTGGTGATCGCGGCGGCGACGGCGCTTCAGATGCGCTTCCAGGAGCGGTCATGAAGAGCCGCGGCGGAGCGTTCTTCCTGCATGCCGCGCTGATCGCCGGCTCGGCGCTCACTCTCTTCCCGCTGCTGTGGATGCTCTCGGCCTCTTTCATGAGCAATGGCGAGGCGACGACCTTTCCACCGCATCTCGTTCCGCATGCCGCGTCGTTCGAACAGTATCGCCAGCTCTTCACCCGCCTGAGCATCGGCCGCGCGTTCCTGAGCAGCACGACGATCGCGGGAGTTACCACCCTCGTCTCGCTGCTGTTCAATTCGATGGCGGGCTACGCCTTCGGCCGCTTGCGTTTCGGAGGCCGCGAACGCCTCTTCGGTCTGCTGCTCTCGGCGTTGATCATTCCGGCGCAGGTCGGCATGCTGCCGCTCTTTCTGTTCATGAAGTCGATTCATCTGGTGAACACCTATTGGGGTGCGATCCTGCCGTCGCTGGCGAGCGTTCTCGGCATCTTTCTCGTGCGCCAGTTCATGCTGTCGATCCCGCAGGAGCTGCTCGAAGCGGCCCGCATCGAGGGCGCCGGCGAATGGCGGATCTACTGGTCGCTGGTGATGCCGCTGGCGCGGCCCGTTCTCGCGACGCTCGCCATCTTCACCTTCATGACCACGTGGAACGATTTCATGTGGCCGCTCATCGTGTTCAGCGACCAGCGCCGTCACACCCTGCCGGTCGCCATGGCGAGCCTGGTGGGAGAGCACGCGCTCGACATCGAGCTGATGATGGCCGGAGCCGTGGTCACCGTGCTGCCCGTGCTCGTGCTTTTTCTCGCCTTGCAGCGCCACTACGTCGCCGGGTTGATGGCTGGGAGCGTCAAGGGTTGAAGCGCTGGCTGGGGATTGCCGTTTTCTTGCTGGCCGCCGCTGCACATGGCGCAGTGATCGATGATTTCACTTCGATCAGCGCCTGGTCGCCGCATCCCTCGGACGGCGTATCTCTCAACATCAGCCCAGAGCGCGGAAGCATGCGGCTCGATTTTGATTTCCAGCACCACGCCGGCTACGCCATCGCCCGCCGGAACGTCGATCTCGATCTGCCGGCGAACTATGAGATCACCTTCCGTCTGCGCGCCGAGGCCCCGGTCAACAACCTGGAGCTGAAGCTGATCGACTCGACCGGCGACAACGTCTGGTGGTTGAACCGGCGCGATTTTTCGTTTCCGCCGAACTGGCAGGAGATCTCAACCCGGAAACGGCAGATCCAGTTCGCCTGGGGACCGCTCGGCGGCGGCGAGATTCATCACGTCGCCGCGATCGAGATCGTCGTCACCGCCTCGACCGGAGGCAAGGGAACCGTCTGGATCGACGATCTCGCGCTGAACGAGCTGCCACCACCTACGGGTGGCCCGGTGACGCACGGTCCGTGGCGCGGTTCCGAGGGTCGCCAAAGCTTGACGATTGATCTCGGAGCCCTGCGCGAGGTTGGCGGCCTGCACATCCGCTGGGATGCGGACGACTGCGCGCGAGACTTCTCGGTCGATCTGTCCCGCGACGGCACAACGTTCAAGACGGTCCGCGAGGTCGCCGGCAACAGCCGCCGCGACGAGCTGCTCTTCTTGCCTGACGAAGAAGCGCGCCTCGTGCGTCTCTCCCTGAAGAAGAGCCACCGAGGAACCGGGTATGCAATCGAATCCGTGGACGTCCAGCCGCCGGAGTGGGCGCAGACGCCGAATGAATTCTTCGCGCTCGTGGCGCAGAGCGCGGCGCGCGGCGACTATCCACGCTATCTGGTTGGTGAGCAGCCGTATTGGACCGTTCTCGGCGCGGATGGCGCCGAGGAGGAAGCGCTGATCGGAGAGGACGGCACCGTCGAGCCCTACAAAGCGGGTTTCTCGATCGAGCCTTTCCTGAAGGTCGGCGACAAAATCATCACCTGGAGCGATGCCGCACCGCGCCAGTCGCTCGCGGAGGGCGATCTGCCGATTCCGACCGTCACCTGGACGGCTGGAGATATCACGCTCGATCTCACGGCCGCGGTGACAGATTCGTCCATGTTGCTCCTCCGGTATCGCCTGCGCGGTCCCGAGAAAGCGTCGCTCGCTCTTGCCATCCGGCCGTTCCAGGTCAACCCGTCGACCCAGTTTCTCAATACGCAGGGCGGCGTCGCTCCGATCCACTCCATCGCCTTCAACGGCGAGGACGTGATCGTCAACGGCACGCAGCGCGTCCACGCATTCACCCGGCCGGCATCCTTCATCGCCGCGACCTATGACGAAGGAAGCATTGTCGATCTCCTGCGCCACGGTGTATCCTCGACGCCGGAGCGCAAAGACCCATTCGGCTACGCATCGGGGACCCTCATCTATGCGCAGGAGAAAACGGTCGATCTGGCGATTCCCCTGGAGAATGGCGCAAAGCCGGTCACCGAGGTCACCGCGGCTTTCCAACGGATCACCGCCGACTGGCGCGAGAAGCTGCACCGCGTCGACATCACGATTCCCGGTGCACCGGAGATCGCCGACACGATCCGCGCCAACATCGCCTGGACGTTGATCCATCGCGACGGCCCCGCCCTCCAGCCCGGCTCGCGCTCCTACGACCGGGCCTGGATCCGCGACGGCGCGCTGATCGCCTCGCTTCTTCTGCGTCTCGGCCACGCCGACATCGCCAAGCGCTTCGCGGAGTGGTTCGCAGCGTATCAATATCCGGACGGCAAGGTGCCCTGCTGCGTCGACCGCCGCGGCGCCGATCCGGTGCCTGAGAACGACAGCCACGGCGAGCTGATCTTTCTCGTCGCCGAGATCGAACGCCTCACACACGACGAAGCGCTCGTCCGCCGCCTCTGGCCGCACATCGACAAGGCGGCGCGCTATATGGCGGAGCTGTCAAGCCAGAACCATGGGCTGTTCGAGGGGCTCCTGACCGAATCGATCAGCCATGAGGGCTACTCCGCGAAACCACAGCACTCCTACTGGGACGATCTGTTCGCGCTCCGCGGCCTCGACGACGCAGCCTATCTGGCCGGCCGGCTCCGTCTCCTCGACCGCCAACGCGAGCTCGCCGCCCAGGCCGCCACGTTCCAGCGCAGCCTGGAAACCTCGATCCGCCGCTCCATCGCCGAGCACCACATCGACTTCGTCCCCGGCTCCGCCGAGCTCGGCGACTTCGACGCCACCTCCACCGCCATCGGCATCTCGCCCCTGAACCTCACCGCTGTGTTTCCACCGGCCGAGCTGACGCGCACCTTCGACCGCTATTTCGAGTCAATCGCCAAGCCGCGCGAAGACTACACGCCCTATGAGATGCGGATCATCGGAGCCCTGATCCGCCGCGGCGACAAGCAGCGCGCCCTCTCGCTCATCGACCGCTTCCTCGCCGACCGCCGCCCCGCCGCCTGGAACGAATGGGCCGAAGTCGTCGGCACCGATGCCAGGAAGCCACGGTTCATCGGCGACATGCCCCACGCCTGGATCGCCTCCGACTTCATCCGCTCGATCCTCGACGCCATCGCCTATGACCGCGAAGACGGCGCGCTGGTCGTCGGAGCCGGAGTGCCGCGGCGCTGGCTGGGAACCGGAACCCTGCACATCGGTCCGCTGCCGACCTACAGCGGCTCGCTCGACCTCCGCATGCATGCCGAAGGCGACCGGGACGACCGGATCGTTGTCGAGCTGAGCGGCGACGCGCATCCGGCGCGTCTCCTCCTCCGCTCGCCGGACGACCGGCCGATCCGCTCGGCGAGCATCGACGGCAAGGCCGCCGAGCTTACCGAGCACGAGATCGTGGTACCGCGGCTACCGGCGCGGGTGGTCTTCGAGTATTGAAGGCGCCGGCTCCAGGTACCCGTCCTGACGCGTCTCCCCATCCCCATCTCCGGCCTCCCCGTAAACTTCCCAACGAAAAAGCAAGCTTTCGCCGTCGGCTTGGTAAGCTTCCTGGCCGAAAAGGAAGCTTCCCTCGCGGCTCAGTAAGCCTCCTGGCCGAGAAAGTAAGCTTCCCTCGTGGCTCGGTAAGCTTCTTGGCCGAGAAAGTAAGCTTCCCTCGCGGCTCGGTAAGCTTCCTGGCGGAAAAGTAAGCTTCTCTCGTGGCTCGGCTAGCTTCCTGGACGAGGAAGTAAGCTTCCCTCGTGGCTCGGTAAGCTTCCTGGCCGAAAAGTAAGCTTCTCTCGTGGCTCGGTAAGCTTCCTGGCCGAGAAGGTAAGCTTCCCTCGCGGCTCGGTAAGCTTCCTGGCCGAGAAAGTAAGCTTCCCTCGCGGCTTAGTAAGCTTCCTGGCGGAAAAGTAAGCTTCCCTCGCGGCTTGGTTAAACTTCCGGGCGGAAAAATAAGCTTCCCTCGTGGCTCGGCAAGCTTCCTGGAAGAAGAAGTAAGCTTCCCTCGTGGTTCGGTAAGCTTCCTGGCGGAGAAAGCAAGCTTCTCTCGCGGCCCGGCTAGTTTCCTGGCCGAGAAAGTAAGCTTCTCTCGCGGCCCGGTAAGCTTCCCAGCCGAAAAGTAAGCTTCCCTCGTGGCTCCCGATCGATGCCCTCTGAGGCTATAAGCTATACGGCAGGAGTTCTTGCCGCCTATCTCGACGGCCGTAGAGCGCTACAGGATTGCATACGGCCAAACGGGCGCCGTCTATGATCCTTGCCCCGGGTGTGTCATATGCGGCGACTCTCGGCCTGGAATAAGTGGGACGCCGAGGGCTGCGCCCTTTTGTTTTCAGCGGCTTGGTCCAGCGGGCAGCCGGCGAGATGTGGCGCCTTGGCAGCGTTTGCCAACGCGACATTCATAGGGCCTCCTGTGTTGCCTATACGGCATTGGCTCTTGAGTTGACGATGATTCTGAAGCGGTGTTAAGCTGGCAGGAAGTTGAAGGGCCAGAGGGAATGGCACGATGTTGACTGTCCAAGGTCTTGGCTTCGGAAGGTCAAAAGAGCTTGGCGAAGGCTCCAGGCTCGGCAGGAGTACACAGCATCCATTCTGAGGGTTATGCGTAGTGAGATGGGGACTACTTCAATGAAGGCCGATCGAGCTGTCTGTCGCCTTTGTCGTTCGTGCAGCGAGCTGTGTGACTCGCACATTATCCCTGAGTTCATGTATGCCTCACTCTATGACGACAAGCACAAGATGGTGAGCTACCGCTACGGCGAACACCGGATTACAAAGCAACCGCTACAGAAGGGGCTAGGCGAACGACTTCTCTGTGAGGCGTGCGAAAGCCACCTGAATAGGAATTTCGAGCAGCCAAACATAGAGCGATGGATGCGCTTGTCAGAGATGTCGCCGGGAAAGGATGGAGCCAGGGTCTCTGTCGAAAATGGTGACTACAGTTCATTTAAGCTTCTCCTGCTCTCAATCTTGTGGCGCGCAAGTGTTGCTGCGCGCCCGGAGTTCCATAAGGTAAGACTTGGGCCACACGAGGATAGAATACGTCAGATGCTGCTGACCCTAGAGCCTGGTGAGGAGACTCAATACCCCTTGTCAAGTCATACTGTTCAATCGACCCACCACTGCCATTTTGTTTCCGCATCGGATAAGGGTGGACGGTCACACAGTCTACTCGCTTGTGCTAGGGCAGATACAGGTACTCTACTTTGTTTCTGGACATATCAAGGAAGTCATTCCTGATGGAGCCAGCTTGAGGAGGGATGGCTCTGTTGTAGTGCGATTTGAAGATCCAAGAAACGGGCTCTATCCAACTCTCTTGGAAGTCGATAAGGTAGCTGTACCATCGAAGAGGGTTCAAAAGAGGAATCGGTCGGTGGCGCATAACCCCGCCGATCGAGCGGACGAAAACCGCAAACAGCGCGGTTCCCGCCGCTCATCGGCATAGCGTTGGGCGCTAAGCGCCAAGGTGCTTTTGAAGGTATTGGAACATGAACGCGACAGGCGCTACGCTTCCTCTCATTGTCTCCGCACTCGGGGGGCTGTCGCGGCTTTATTGCTTCAGAGATTTTTGATTGTTTTCAGAAAGCTCTGGGCAGACTTCTTTCCTATAACTCGGTATGACTGTGCCGACCAGACTCGAGGCCCGGGTTGCCTAAGACATGGCTGGGGCCACCGAGTTGATGACAACCAAGCGCGCAACCTTCAGGCATGGGAGCATACATCGATCCAATGTGAACAGAATCGGCAGCATACTCTTTACGGGCCCTACATGAACGATTTTGGAAGCCCTGGGTATCATAAGATTCCATCCGTGATCGCTTAAGGCGTCCTTTTCGCGTGGAGGCAGGCTTGCAAAAGGCCATGGAGACGTGCTTTCCTCTTGTTTGTCGAGAACAAGAGAGGAGGCACTTCCATGGCCCGATCGAAGTCTACCCCCCTGCGCAC
>DATARD010000081.1:0-33937 GCA_036264355.1 Thermoanaerobaculia bacterium | reverse complement strand
GACACTCCAAACGGAAACCCTCGGCTGCGTCATGCCTTTGAGAAAGTTGAAGGAGAAATCCTTAGATTCTGTGAGAAAGAGAAACTCGTCGCGTGAACTTGACTCGGGAACACGAAAAGTTCCCTCTCAAGGACTCTAGAGCGGCCTCGGCGAAACGAAATGCTTACCTTGAAGGGGTGTATCTTGTTGCTCGTTCGAAATAGTTCCCTCTTTGCTGCCTATTCGGTTGGTTCCGAACTCGATATGAGGCAGTAGGGCAATATCAGGAAAGTCTGCCGGCGCGATGATCAGTGCGGCTACGAAGCGGAAAGCTGAGGTTGATGGTCCTAGTCGAATTGTCCCAGAGTCGAGACCGGTCATTAAGAAATCAATGGAGGGAGGCAGTCCATGTATCTTCAGGTAACTCTTATTGATTTCGGCTGGCTGGCCGGTCTGATGGAACCGCTCGAAGTCTCGTAGCTGCCTCCTTCCTTCGTCGGTGTCTGGGAAGTTAGGCTCGAAGGAGAGTTGGAGGGGCGGAGCATCATCGGACTGGGGCACCATAACAAAATGAGCGTGCTTCGGGCCGACTTGGATCACGTAGCCGTGATGAGGATCGGCCTCGGCAAGCGCCCGCTGGGCTTCGGCTATGGACCCAAAAATGAGCTGCTTGGGGAGGTGTTTGCGCAGAAGGCCCCAGAGGCGATCTCCCCAAATGAAACTTACCCGCTGGTCGACTCGGGCACCTTCGAGCGTAGACTTAAAGCTTTGCAGAGCTTCAGTGCTGATGTCCTGTGAGTTGACTAGCAGAACTTCGTGCACGCGGTGCTCTTCGCGAGTCACCTCATCCAGGAAGGTGCTACCGAGAGCTTGGAGGATTTGGGTAAGAGCGGTCCCAGCAAGAGTCGAAGCGCTCCCCCCAATTCGCTCAGCCTTGGCCACAACTGCGTAGTTACGTCTCGTGCCGAACTCGTCGACACGCCACATGACCAGGTCCTTTCCTTGCTCCAAGGGACCGCCATGGTGAGAGCGGACATCCTGGTAGCCCATTGCCTTGAATAGGGGAATAAGGATTTGGTCCCTAAACTCGGCCTCGTTTAGGGCCAAAAGTTGTTCACGCGTCCAGATCATTGTGGCTCAATTATAGTCCGAGTTCCCCTCGGCCCGGAGAAGGGCGGGACTGGGGGTATGACAACAAGGCGAAAGCCGATGTCGTTGTCCCGGCGCTTGGCAGGATACCATTTGCGGAAGGCGGCCCGAAGGTACTCACGAGGTTGAGCCAGCCTCCGCCCCGGACAACTCGTTTTTCCTCCTGATCACCCTGAGGGACTTCGGCAATGGGATCGACGGGTTCACCGCGCCTCTCCGTCAGCTTCAAGTAACGTTTTGCATCCCATGCATCGCGGCACCACTCCCAGCCATTGCCGGCTTGGTCGAGGGTGCCAAACGGGCCGCGACCGGCAGGGTAGGATCCCGCGGGCGTAGGCTGGCCCTTCTGGTAGTCCAAGCCGAAGCAGGACCTAGTACTGTCCGGTCGCTCGGGCCCCCAAGGGTACTCTCTCCCGTCGGTTCCCCGCGCTGCGAATTCCCACTGCGCTTCGCTCGGCAGTGTCACCTCCCATCCCGAGACTTTCGCAAGCCAAGCGCAGAATGCCCGGACATCGTACCAACTCACACCGACAACAGGCTGCTCAGGCGAGGAAAAGCGCTTATCGCGCCAGTAGTCCGGTTCGGTATATTTCGTTTTCTCCAGGAAGACGGAGTATTGCGCGTTGGTCACCTGCGTCTCGCCCACCCAGAAGGGGGATAGTTGGACCCAATGAATCGGCTGTTCGTCAGGAAGGGCATTGCTGCCCATCTGGAATCGACCCCCGGGAATCCAGAGGAAACGGATGCCGGTGAGCGGCTCGGTGAAGGGCTGGCCGGCCGACTCCAGGGCTTCAGCTTTGCGGGGAGCGGCAGTCTGGAGCTCAGCGGGCGGCCGCCGGCGTTCGAACTTTGCGTTAAGGATGCGTTGAGAGATCTGATCGAATTCCGCATCTGCGGGGTCAGGGCCGGTACCGATGAAAGGCTGGGGCGCCGCTTTTAGAGTTCCGGCTTCGCGTGGAGCGGTAGGCGTCTGAGGAACCGGCGTCTGTCTGAGCTTAGGCTTGATATCCCACTCTAGGTCAAATCCCTTATTTGTCGTGCTGGGGCGGTTATGGATCGGAGGCTCCGTGAAATGTTGGTCTGCCGTTTTCGGAACCTCAGCTTTGTCTCTCTTGGTAGGTTGGATATCAGACACTACCGCCGGTCGCAACTCGGGCCTTTTACCAGTAATGCCCCACTCAAGCCGGTCGAGCCCCTCGGCGTTAAGCCCAGGCCGCAGGTCAACCCAGGTGAACTGATTCAGGAGGATAGGCAGCCTTGGTGTCTCAGGCGCTCCAGGTAAAAGCACCGGAATTACAGGCAGATTGCGGCGCACGAACTCGCCAAGGCAGGCGCGCATCTCTGGGATCTCCCATGGGCCCAGCCCATCCTTGCCCACGAGCACCGCGGCGCAGGCGATCGTCTCAAGCGCTCTCTCCAACGCCTCCAGCCAGGGGCGGCCCGGAATCAACTCCCATTCGTCCAGCCAAACGCTCAGTCCCCGTGCACGGAGTGCCAGCCCGACCTCGCGCACTGCAGGCTTGTCTTTGCTGTTGTGGCTCAGGAAGACATCGAAGCTCGCGGGCATTGGTGAAGGGGATTCTAACTCGCCGAGAGGCCAGATTTGAACAGTCCTGTGCTGTCGCTTGACCGGGGCCGGTGCAACATGAATCTTCCGCGCCTCCGCCTTTCGTCGTCTCTCCGCAATATCTTTGACATCTCTTGGGATCATCATATACTCTGAGAAATGTCCGCTCTCCCACAGAAGATCAATTCAACGAGTCGGAAGAGTTCTCTCCCCGCGCTTCCCTTGGAGGCCCCGGGCATCTCCATGCTGCGCTGGGTCAAACGCTCCGATGGCGAGTTGGAGCAAGTGGAACTCTCCCTGACGCCCGAGCGGTTCCTGAATCCACGGATTGGCGACCAGATGTTCCAGGGGCAGCGTCACTTCGAGACGGTGGGGGAGATCTACTCCCTTCTGAAGGATCACTTCCGGGCCGATCCCAGCATCCTGGTGGTGGGCGACATGAAGCACTTTCTCGTTCCCGGTTTGCCGGCGCCCGGGCCGGACATCTCGGTGATCCGCGGTGTCCGGGTGAAGAACGATGCCCGCCGCTTCAGCTTCCGGGTCAAGAGAGAGGGCGTTCGCCCCTGCTTGATCCTGGAGGTTGTCTCTCCCCTGGATCCGCGGCTCCGCCAGACGGATCTGGAGACGAAGGTCAAGGTCTACCAGAGTGCGGGGATCGAGGAGTATGTGATCGCCGACTCGGTGCTGACGGACCTGCGGTACCGGCTCCTGGGATATCGGCTGGACGCCTCGGGCCGGTATCAGCCGATCGAGCTGGATGCCGAGGGGCGGCTCCTCTCCGAGACGACGGGACTCTGGTTCCAGGCCTCCCCGGATGGCGAACGGGTCTTCGTCTTCGAGCACCCAAGCGGCCGACGGCTGCTGAATTCCGCCGAGCATGAGGAGCAGGCAACGCGCGAGGCCGAGGCACGGAAGGCTGCCGAGGAGGAGGTCGCCCGGCTCCGGGCGGAGATCGAGCGCCTGCGCGAGACTCGCTAGTCCGACTGCCCTTCTCAGCCTGTCAACTGCTTTAGCGGGCGGCGGGTGGGACGTGCTCAGCCAGGTAGCCGGCGAGATCGGACAACGCTCTGAGCCCGGGCTCGATGGAATCTGTCAGGAGGCATCGGAGATCGGCACGGACGCGCATGGAGACCGGTTCCTGGGAGCCCATGTCGCCCACGGCCGACTCTTCCGCCGTGGCAGGCAGCGCATCGTGGATCTCCACAACACCTCTCCGGACGGTATCGAGTAACTCCCGGAGACGTCGAAGATCGTCCGGGAGAGTGGGGTGAGTCCTTCCGAAGTCTTTTTCTCGGGTTTTGGTGCCCATGCCGCAACGCTACGCGGCAGCGCCTTGGAATGTCAAGACCCATGCTGCTTCGCGAGCGTCAGGAGGGACCAATATTCACAGGACCACTTGTGTTAGCCTGCCCTGGTGGAAAAAGCGGAGAAGCCTGGGGAGGAAGTGCAGCGGGTTTCAGAGGCCCTGCGGGAGGCGATTCGGCGCCGGAAGACGTCGCAGCGCCAGATCGAACGGGTGCTCGGGCAGGGCAAGGGGTACCTTTCGCAGCTCCTTGGCGGCAATGTCGACCTCAAGCTGAAGCACGTCTTCGCCGTTCTGGAGGTTCTCGGGCTCGCGGCGGATGAGTTCTTCCTCGGGATCTACGGGCGGAGCGATGCCGTCGCGGTGAAGTCGCAGGTCCAGCGGGACCTCGCGGAGCTCAAGAGCCGGGTCGCCCGGCTGGAGCAGAAAGTCGGGCTCGCCCCGGAGCCGGCGTCCAGGCTCTGATACCAACCCCCAACACTTTTGCGGGCCCGTGCGTCTATCCGGTTGTGAACGCACCGCTGACCACGAGAGCCCTCTTGGACCGCACGACCGACAGCCCCGCGCCGACCGAAGCCGCCGAGGGATCGGGCGAGCGGCTCGCCCGGCTGTTCGACGGTCATCAGCAGCGGCTGTTCCGGCTCGCCGTGCGGCTGGCGTCGGACCGCGAGGAGGCGCGCGACTTGGTGCAGGAGACGTTCCTGCGCGCCGCCCGCAGCCCGCGCTCGGTGCCCGGCGGCGACTCCGGCGGCGAGGCGTGGCTGGTGCGGACGCTGGTGAATCTCTGCCGCGACCGCTGGCGCCGAGTGGCGGTGCGGGAGCGCGAGCGAGCCTTCCTGCAAGCCGCGGAGGAGCCGGACGCAGCTCTGGAAGCGGCGGAGACGGCGGCGGTCGCGCGGGCGACGGTGCGTTCCGCGTTGTCGCGCCTGTCGCCGCGGCGCCGGGCGGTGATCGTCCTCCATGAGCTCGAAGGCCAGGCGGTACGCGAGGTGGCCCGCCTGCTGGGGGTGGCGGAGGTGACGGTGCGCTGGCATCTGCTGGCGGCACGGCGGGAGCTGTTGCGCTCCCCGCAAGGAGGCAAACCATGAATTCATCGCAGCGAACGGATCGAAACGAACGGCTGGGAGCGGCGCTTCGGCGAGGCGACCCCGCGGGCGAGGAGGCGGGTCTGTCGCCGGCCGAGACGCAGGCGATGCGGCGGGCTGTGTTGTCCGCGGCGCCGGAGCCGCGGCGGGCTTTCCGCCTGGCTCCCGCTTTCGCGGCATGCGCGGTGGCGGTGCTGTCGCTGGTGGTGGGGCTGAGCCTCTGGCGGATGCACGGACCGGAGCCCGGCCAGCCGATATCGCCAGTCGTGCCGGCATCTCCCGTCGTGCCGGCTCCCGCGGTCCCCTCTCCAGATGTGGTGGCTGTCGTCTCGCCGCCTCCGCCGGTGCATGCGGTGCGGCGGAAAGAGCGGCGGCCGCGAATCGCCGAGACGCGCGCCGAGAGGTCAGCCGAGACCGGAAGAGGCCACCGTCCCCATGCGCCAGGTCCAATTTTCCACCGCCGGCGGCACCCGGATCATCTGGTTGCTGCCAGCCCGCTGAGGAGATCGAGATGAGAGCACTGAATCGTTCTATCCCCATCCTGCTCCTGCTGTTGACGGCCTCCGTGGCCGCCGCGGTGCCGCGCGATGAGCCCGAGCCGGCCCACTTCCGCAGCGTGCGCTACGAGGTCCACCACCTGAACATCCATGCCGCCGAGGCGCTGGCCTGGGAGCAGTGCCCGGCCGCGGTCAAGGAGCGCTGCCAGGTCGCCGCGCTGTCGACGCACGGGGTCACGTTCATGGACGTCAACGCCGATAGCGCGACCCACGAGCGGATCGTCCAGGCGCTCGTCAAGGCGGACTCGGTGCCGCCGACCCAGGTGTTTCAGGCGGTCCTGCTGGCGGCGAGCAACCGGCCGGGGGCGGCCATGCCGGATCTGCCTCCCGGCGCGCAAAAGGCGTTGGCCGACATCCGTGGGCTGCTGCCGTTCAAGAGCTATGAGCAGCTTGACGGCACCCTGTTGCGGACGACCGAGGATGCGGAAGGACATCTCGTCGGCCACGACGGCCGGCAGTACAGGATCCGGCTGAGCTTCGAGCCGGCCGGCGCGCCCGGCAGCGGCGAGCTGTTCGTCGAACGGTTCCAGCTCCTCGAGGAGATGAGCTTCCCGGCGGCGAAGACGACGGACAAGGCGCCGCGCACTCCGCGCGACCTGATCTCGACGTCCTTCGGTCTCAAGCGCGGTGAAACGATCGTCGTCGGCACCTCGAAGTCCGACGCGGGAGACGAAGCGCTGGTCCTGCTGCTCACCGCGGCGCAGTGATGTCTTGACACCTTGCCGCGGCGTCCGTAGTCTGCCCGCTGGCTGGAACGATCCCAGACTGCTACCCGCCGCGCGCCCCCGGAGCCTTCCGGGGGTCGTGGTGTCAAGGACCTGATGCAATGAAAAGACTGCCCGTGATCCTGCTCGGCCTGGCTCTGCTCTCCTCCGTCTCCCTCGCGGCTGCCCAGACGCCGGAGAAAAAAGACGAGAAGAAGGATGAAAAGAAGACGGAGACCTGGGATGTGAACAATCCGCCCGGTCCGCGCACTGAGGCGCCGATCGACGTCAACGAAGGCACCTGGATGAGCCTCGACGTGAGCCCGGACGGCAAGGAGATCGTTTTCGATCTGCTGGGCGACCTCTACACCATCCCCTTCACGGGCGGTGAGGCGAAGGCGCTGACGCACGACATCGCGTATCAGATGCAGCCGCGCTACAGCCCGAACGGCAAGCAGATCGCCTTCACCAGCGACCAGGGGGGCGGCGACAACGTCTGGGTGATGGACCGCGACGGCACGCATGCGCACGCGGTGACCAAGGAGACCTTCCGCCTGCTGAACCAGCCGCAGTGGTCCCCGGACGGCGAGTACATCGCCGCCCGCAAGCACTTCACGGCGCGGCGTTCCCTGGGCTCGGGCGAGATCTGGCTCTATCACCGGAGCGGCGGCGACGGGCTGCAGATGACCAAAAAGCCCAACGACGAGAAGGACGTCAACGAGCCCGCGTTCTCACCCGACGGCCGCTATCTCTATTACACCCAGGACATCACGCCGGGCGGCACGTTCGAGTACAACAAGGATCCGAACGGCGAGCTCTATGCCGTCCAGCGTCTCGACCGGAAGACCGGCAGGACCGAGATCTTCGCCGGCGGCCAGGGGAGCGCGATGCGTCCGACGCCCTCGCCGGACGGCAAGCAGGTCGCCTTCATCCGCCGGGTGCGCGGCAAGAGCGTGCTCCATCTCCAGGACATCGCGTCGGGCACGGAATGGCCGATCTACGACGGTCTCGACAAGGACATGCTGGAGAACTGGTCGGTCAACGGCACCTATCCGGGCATGGCCTGGACGCCGGACTCGCGCAGCATCGTCTTCTGGGCCGGCGGCAAGATCCGCCGGGTCGACGTCGCCAGCAAGCAGGTCGACGACATTCCGTTCCACGTGCACAGCAGCCGCACGCTGACCGACGCGCTACGCTTTCCGGTCGAGGTGGCGCCGGAGCATTGGAAGACGAAAATGCTGCGCTGGGTGCAGGTGGCGCCGCAGGGCGACCGGGTGGTCTTTCAGGCGCTCGGGCGTCTGTGGGTGAAGGAGCTGCCGAACGGCACACCGCACCGGCTGACGAAGCAGACCGACCACTGGGAGCTCTACCCGTCGTTCTCGCGCGACGGCCGGTCGATCGTCTACACCACCTGGGACGACAGCAAGCTGAGCACCATCCGTGTCGCCCCGGCGACCGGCGGCGAGGGGCGGATCGTGCTCGACCGGCCGGGCCAGTACATCGAGCCGGTCTTCTCGCCGGACGGCAAGCAGATCGTCTACAGCCGGATCTCCGGCGGCGAGCTGCGGAGCGCGGCGTATTCGCGCGACACCGGCGTCTATAGGATTTCTTTGGAGAAGGGGGCCGGCGGCGGCGAGCCGGTGCTGGTCACCGACAACGGGGCGCAGCCGCATTTCGGCGCGGAGAGCGACCGGGTGTTCGTCCTCCGCCGCGGGCCGGAGCGCAAGCGCCAGCTCGTCAGCGTCGCGCTCGGCGGCGGCGACGGCGCGCCCGACCGGGTCGCTCTGCAGAGCGACTACGCCACCGCCTTCCAGGTCTCGCCGGACGGCAAGTGGGTGGCCTTCAACGAGCGCTTCAACGCCTACGTGGCGCCGTTCGTGCTCACCGGGCAGACCGTCGAGATCGGTCCCAAGAGCGGCAGCGTGCCGGTCACCCGGGTGACGCGCGAGGCCGGCGAATCGCTGCACTGGTCGGGCGATTCGAAGACGCTGCACTGGTCGCTCGGCCCGGAGCTGTTCAGCCTCGACGTCAAGAACGCCTTCACCTTCCTGGCGGGCTCGCCGGAGCGCGTTCCCGATCCGCCGGCGCACGGGGTGGACATCAGCCTGCAGGCGCAGAGCGACGTGCCGACCGGCACGGTGGCGGTGGTGGGCGGCAAGATCGTCACCATGAAGGGGGACGAGATCATCGCCGACGGCACCGTGCTGATCGAAGGCAACCGCATCCGCGCCGTCGGTCCGCGTGCCCAGGTGACCGTGCCGGCCGGCGCCGCGGTGATCGACGCCAAGGGCAAGACGGTGATCCCGGGGCTGATCGACGTCCACTGGCACGGCAGCTTCGGCAGCGACGGCATCATCCCGCAGTCGAGCTGGATCAACTACGCGACGCTGGCGTTCGGCGTCACCACGCTGCACGATCCGTCGAACGACACCGACACCGTGTTCGCCGCCTCCGAGCTGGCGCGCTCCGGTCTCATCACCGCGCCGCGCATCTTCTCGACCGGCACCATCCTCTATGGCGCCACCGATTCCTTCACCGCGGAGATCAACAGTCTCGACGACGCGCGCGGCCATCTGCGGCGTTTGCAGGCGGTGGGCGCGTTCAGCGTCAAGAGCTACAACCAGCCGCGCCGCGAGCAGCGGCAGCAGGTCCTCGCCGCCGCCCGCGAGCTGGGGATGATGGTGGTGCCGGAAGGCGGCGCGCTGTTCGCCGGCAACATGACCCAGGTGATCGACGGCCACACCGGCGTCGAGCACTCGATGCCGGTGGCGCGTATCTACGACGACGTGCGCCAGCTCTGGAAGGCGAGCAAGGTCGGCTTCACGCCGACCCTCATCGTCGCCTACGGCGGCACCTTCGGCGAGCTCTACTGGTACGCCAAGACCGACGTCTGGAAGGACCAGCGCCTGATGTCCTTCGTGCCGCGCGAGGTCGTCGACGAGCGGGCGCGCCGGCCGGTCCTGGTGCCGGAGGACGAGTGGGGGCATTTGAACGGCGCGCGCATCGCCGCCGATCTCCAGCACCAGGGCGTGCAGGTTCACCTCGGCGCGCACGGCCAACGCGAAGGGCTCGGCGCGCACTGGGAGCTGTGGATGATGGTCCAGGGCGGCATGACGCCGCTCGAAGCGCTCCGCGCCGGCACCATCGACGGCGCCCGCTATCTCGGCCTCGACCACGACATCGGCTCGCTGGAGCCCGGCAAGCTCGCCGACGTCGCGATCATCGACGGCGATCCGACCGCCGACATCCGGCAGTCGGAGCAGGTGCACTGGGTGATCGCCAACGGCCATGTCTACGACGCGGCGACCATGGACGAGGTGGGCAACCATCCGCGCAAGCGTCTGCCGTTCTTCTTCCAGCTCCCGCAGCACGCCTTGGGCGCCACGGCGCAGATGGGGGACGAGTGACCGCCAAGAAGGACGGCGAGGGGCAGGGGAGCTACGTCTTCAAGGTCCGCGAAGACACCCGGCGCTACGTCCAGGACCTGCTCGGCGAGAACGAGAAGCTGCGCCGGCTCGTCGCGTCGCTCGAAAGCGACAAGAGCCGGCTGCTCAGCGAGAAGATGGCGCTCCAGGAGAAGCTCCTGTCGCTGCGCGAAGAGCTCGACCGCATCTACCACGAGCAGAGCGACCTGCGCCGGCAGCTCGCCGAGGTGGAGGCGGCGAGCGTGAATTCCTCGCGCCAGTACTTCGAGGTGGAGCAGCAGAACAACAACCTGGCGAACCTCTACGTGGCGAGCTTCCAGCTCCACAGCACGCTCGACCGCGGCGAGGTCCTGGCGGCGATCCAGGAGATCGTGATCAACCTGATCGGCTCCGAGGAGCTGGCGATCTACGAGATGGACGACGACGGCCGGGAGCTCAGGCTGGTCGGCTCGTTCGGCATCGATCCGGGGTCCTATGCCACCGTGCCGCTCGGCGCGGGGGTCATCGGCAGGACGGCGGTGAGCGGCGAGATCTATCTCGCGGCCAAGGGCGTCGATCCGAGCCGCACGTCGCGCGAGACGAACCTCACGGCGTGCGTGCCCTTGAAGCTCGGCGACCAGGTGCGCGGCGTGCTCGCGATCTTCCGCCTGCTACCGCAGAAGAACGGCCTGGAGGCGATCGACTACGAGCTGTTCAACCTCCTGGCCGCCCACGCCGCGACGGCGCTCTACCTGACCCACCTGCACGCCGGGCTAAAGTCCCAGCACTGAAGCCAGCACCTCGACGCCGCGCGTGACGATGTCCGGCGGCGCGGCGGTGAAGCAGAGGCGGATGTGCGTCGGATAGGGACCGAAGCTCGGCCCCGGGGCCACGAACAGGCCGCGGTCGACGCAGTCTTCGAGAAAGCCGCCGAGCCCGCGCTCGTCCAGCTTGTCCGCCGATTTATCTGCGACATCCAGGAAGAGGAACGTGCTGCCCTGCGGCGGCGCGATGCCGAGGCGGGCGGCGGCCTGCTCGCCGGACCGGCGATATTGCTCGCGCGCCTTGACGATCCACGGCGCGCCGGGGCCGTTCAGCACACGCAAGGCGGCGAGCTGCGACGCCGTCGGCGTGCTGTAGAAGCTGTGCAGGCTGATCTTGCGCAGCTCCGGCATGGCGGCGGTGGGGCCGACGATGTGGCCGCAGCGGTTGCCGGCCATGCCGAAGGCCTTCGAGAACGAGTGCGACGCGAAGGTGCGTTCCGGCGCCAGCGGCCGGGTGTAGGTGTGCTCGCCGTTGTAGACGTAGTCCTCGTAGACCTCGTCGGAGAGGATCCACAGGTTTTCGCGCTCGGCAAAGGCGACCAGCGCCTCGATCCACGACCGCGGGATGACCTGTCCGGCCGGATTGCTCGGCGTGTTGAGATAGAGCGCGGCGGTGCGCGGCGTCAGCTTCGCGCGCACCGCGTCGACCGCCGTCTCCGGCGAATCGGCCGCGCCGAAGAAGGGGACGTCGACCGGCACGCCGTGGAAGGAGCGGACGATGCCGGTGATCAGCGGCCAGTGCGGCGCGAGGAGGAGCACCTCGTCGCCGGGCGTCAGGATCGCGCCCGCCACGGCGCCCAGGCCGCCGGTGGCCCCGGTGGTGATCAGGATGTTCTCGCGTTCGGTGGCGGCGCCGCTCCGCGCGCGCGTCTGCTCGACCAGCGCGTCGATCAGCGCCGGCATCCCCTGCGGCGGGGCGTAGCGGTGCATGCCCGGGTACTGCGCCACCGTCAGATCCTCCATGCGGCACCCTTCGGGCGGCTCCATCCAGGTGTCGCCCACATGGAGCGGATAGACCTCGCCCGGAAAGCTCGCCAGGCGGTGGGCGAGCGCCGAATACACGGCACCCGAAATGTCGTCGACGGATGGTGAGAAATGGGGATGACGCGGCATCGCTGAGCCCTCGCGGCCAAAGAGCGGCGATCGTATCGCAGATTGCCGCGGAACACTCCGCGGAGCGCGGTTTTTGGAGCGCGCGTCACGGTCCGCACCGGTCAGCGCACTTCGAGTACAGGGCGCCTGAAGATGCGGTAAAATTTGCGACTGGACGGCAATCTTTTTCGAGACAACTCCATTGCACTTCGAGCGATATGCACATGCGTCTCTGATTTTGGTGATCTTCCTGATCACCGGCGGCCTCCTGTGCTTGCGCGCGGCCGATGCGATCCATAGCGGCGAGCGGCGCATCGGGATGAGCACCGCGGAGGGCGCGGCCGCGGTCAAGGTGACCGCGGTGTCTCCGGGGATGCCGGCCGACCGGGCCGGTCTGCGGGCCGGCGACGAGATCCTCGCCGTGGACGGGCAGCCGGTGCGCGGCCAGGGGGACTACCAGCGCGCCGCGGGCCGGCTGCACCGCGGCCGTCCGGCGCGCTACCGCGTGCTGCGCCAGGGCAACACCTTCGAGCTGACCATCGTGCCGGGGGTCTCGCCGTCGTGGACGGCGTTCACCATCGACGGCGTGACGGCGGTCTGTTTCCTGCTCATCGCCTGGCTCGCGCTGTCTCAGGCATCGCAGGCCTCCCAGAGCCGGGGAGCGGCCGATCTGCGTGCCCGTCTCCTGGCGGCGTTCTCCATCGCGGTGGCGGCGGAGCTTGCGTTGCCGATCAACAGCATCGGCAACCTGCCGATGTTCTACGCCGCGCGCACCGCCTTCTATCTGCTGACCGGCTTGCAGATGGCACTCGAGCTCCACCTCGCGTCGCTGATCCCGGAGCGGCCGGCCTGGCTGCTCCGGCGCCCCTGGGTGGTGCCGCTCTACTACGCCGTCGGTCTCGGCAGCGGCACCCTCACCTGCGCCACCTTCGTCAGCGAGCGGGTGCTCGGCGTGAAGATCTTCCCGTGGAGCGCCGACGCCATCGCCAACCTCCTCGCGGAAGCCGGCCTGCCGCTCTGGGCCGTCGGCGTCTCGGTGCTGCTCGGCGTGCAGGCGCTCCGCACGCCGCAGCCGGCCGGCCGGCAGCAGGCCGGGCTGGTGCTCGCCGGGATCTTTCCCTGGCTCCTTTACTCCCTGGCCTCGGCCGCCTCGTCGTTCGTCGGCTGGCCGCTGCCGGCGTGGACCGGTCCGATCGAATCGCTCATCTTCCTCTGCTTTCCGATCGCGCTGTTCGCCGCCATCTACCGCACCCATCTCTTCGACCTCGAGCTGGTGGTGCGGCGGAGCCTCATTTATACGACGCTCACCGGAACCCTCATCCTGGTCTTCTACGCCACTCTCGGCGCCGGCGGCGTGCTCTTCTCGAACCTGGTCGAAGGGCACGATTCGGCATGGGTGGTCTCGGCGTCGACGCTCGTCCTCGGCCTGCTCTTCTCGCCGCTGCGCCGGGCCGTGCAGCGGCTGATCGACCGCCGGTTCTTCCCGGAGCGGCAGGCCCTGCGGCAGCGTCTGGTCGCCCTGGCCGGCGAGCTTCCGGCTTTCGGCAAGCTGCCGCTGATGGGCGAGCATCTGGTGGCGCGGCTCACCGCCATCTTCGACACCCGGTCGGCCGGGCTGCTGCTCGCCAATCCGGAGACCGGTCTCCTCGGCGTGCTCGCGGTGGCGGCTCCCGGTGCCGGAGAGACAGCGGGCGCGCCGATGGACCGCAACATCCTTCTGCCGCTCGACGATCCCGGCGTCGAGCTGCTGCGGCGCGCCCAACGCCCTCTCCCACCCAGCCAGCTCGTGGCACGCAGTCCGGCGTTCCAGCGTTTCCCGGGCCTCGATCCGGAAGGGCTCGCGGTGCCGCTGCTCAACCAGGACCAGTTGATCGGCGTCGTGCTGGTCGGCCGCAAAGAAGGGCGGCGCACCTATCCGGCGGAAGAGGTGGAGCTGCTCAACCTCCTGGCGCACCATGTGGCGACCGTGTTCGAGAACGCCCGCCTGTTCGAGTCGGCGACCTACGAGAGCCTCACCGGCCTGCTGCGCCGCGAGGCGATCCTCGGCCAGCTCGACAAGGAGCTGGAGCGGGCCGAGCGCTACGACCGGCCGCTGACCATCGCGATGGCCGACCTCGACTACTTCAAAGAGGTCAACGACCGATACGGCCACCTGGCGGGCGACACGCTGCTCAAGCGGATCGCGCAGGTGATCGCCGGAGCGTTGCGCAGCACCGACTGGATCGGCCGCTACGGCGGCGAGGAGTTCCTCTTCCTGCTGCCGGAGACCGACATGGCCGGCGCCTGCGGCGTAGCCGAAAAAATCCGCCTTCTGGTGCAGCGGACGCAGGTGCCGATGGATACCATGGACGGCGGCGGCACGGCGGGAGTCACCCTGTCGATCGGCCTCGCCTCGCTGGACGACGTGCCGGGGCGCAAGATCACCGCCCGCAACCTGATCGCGGCCGCCGACCGCTCCCTCTACGAAGCGAAGAACGGCGGCCGCAACCGGGTGTATCCGCTGGTGGCGTAAAAGCTCAGAAGGCGATGATCAGCCCCACCGAGCCTTCGCCGGTGGCCAGGTCGCCGCTCGAATTGTAGCGGTCGTGCCGATAGCGGTCGTCATAGTGGGTCTGCAGGTTCGTCCAGTAGCCGCGGGCGTCGAAGCGCAGGCCGATGTTGGGGTTGAAGAAGACTTTCACCCCGCCGCCGAAGCTGCCGGCGAAATAGTCATTGGACGAAACCTGCGGGAAGTCCGGATCGAGGCGCGCCGCGCCGACGGTCGCCACCAGATACGGGTTCACCTGGCCGCGGCCCCACTGGTAGAGGAAGCCGGCCTGGTAGTAGTCGAGGGTGATGTCGCCCAGCTTCTGGGACGGTGACAGCAGCGCGTGATCGAAGCTCAGTGAGGTCTTCTGGCGGTTGGCCAGCAGCTCGAGCTGCCAGTGGTGCGACAGCGGGAGATCGAGGGCGACGCCATAGAAGGCGCTGCTGTCGAAGCGCACACTGCGGTTGAGACCGAGGTCGGACGACGAATCGACGGTCGCGTCGGAACGGTAGCCGGCGAACGGCGTCAGTTGGACACGGGCCGGCTGGGCGAATGCAGAGACGGGGATGAGCAACAAGAGGGCGAGCAGGGCTCGACGCATGGGAAGCTCCTTGTTGAGTGGACCCTTTCGGGTCGCTGCTTCAATGGTAGCATCGGCAGGTGGCTCAAGCATCGCAAGCACCCGTTCTCACCGAAGCCCGCCGCCTGCCGGAGGAGAATCGCCTGCGTCTCACCTGGAGCGACGGCCATGTGGCCGAGTACGACTACGACTACCTGCGCGGCTGGTGTCCCTGCGCCGGCTGCCAGGGTCATTCGTTCCTCAAGATCCGCTTCCAGCCGCCGGCCCGGCCGGTGACCGCCACGAGCATCAAGCCGGTGGGGAACTACGCCATCTCGATCGTCTTTTCGGACGGCCACGGCACCGGCATCTACCGCTACGACTTCCTGCGCGAGATCTGTCCCTGCGAGCGCTGCGGCGGCGTGCCGGACGGCGCGTTGGAAGTGTAAAGATTCTTACAGATCCTCCGGCGTGTTGACGTTGCGGAACAGCGCCGCCGCCGGTCCGAAGCCCGCCAGCCGTTCGCCCTCCAGAAAGCGCACCGTGAGATCTGGCTCCACCGCCAGCGGATGCAGGGCGTAGAGCCCGCGCTCGACCCGCTCGGCCAGGCGGGCGAGCGCCGCCGGACCCCAGAGGGCGCACAGCGGCTCCAGTCCGCCGCTCCAGCGCGGCAGTGCCAGATCGGCTCCCGGGCTGGCCAGCTCCTGCAAGAGCGCCACCGGTACCGCCGGCAGATCGCAGGCGAGCACCAGGAGCGGATGATCCGGCCGGGCCGCCGCGGCGCCGAGGAGCCCGGCGGCGGGTCCGCGGCCGGGGCCGTCGGGCAGCGAGGGGAGGCCCGGCACCGTGCCACGCCCGCGATCAGCGACCAGCACCTCGGCGCACACCGCGGCGAGGCGGCGCGCCGCGGCGGCGGCCAGCGTTTCGCCGCCAGATCCTCCGGGAGGAAGCACCAGCAGCGCCTTGTCGCGGCCCATCCGCTGCGAAGCGCCGCCGGCGAGCACGATCCCGACCGGGTCCTTCACCGTGTTAGCATCCGTGCCGGACTCTGCAAAGGAGAACGTTTCCAATGACAACCAGCCTGCTGTTCGCCGCCGTGCTTCTCGGAATGACCGCCGCCGCGGCGCAGGGCCCGGGGAGCTCCCCCGCCGCCCATCCGCGCGTCGCGCTCGAAACCAACAAAGGGAAGATCGTCATCGAGCTCTATCCCGACAAGGCCCCCAAGTCCGTCGACAATTTCCTCAAGTACGTCAAGGACGGCCACTACAACAACACCGTCTTCCACCGCGTCATCGCCGGCTTCATGATCCAGGGCGGCGGCTTCGACACCGCCATGAAGCAGAAGGCCACCCGGCCGCCGATCCCCAACGAGGCGGACAACGGTCTGACCAACGATCGCGGCACGGTCGCCATGGCGCGCACCAACGATCCGAACAGCGCCAGCGCCCAGTTCTTCATCAACGTGGTCGACAACGCCTTCCTCAACCACAAGTCGAAGACCCCCCAGGGTTGGGGTTACACGGTCTTCGGCAAGGTGGTCGAGGGGATGGACGTCGCGGACGCCATCGCGGCCGTGAAGACGAAGGCCCAGGACGTGCCGGTCGAACCGGTGATCGTCACCAAGGCCCACGTCCTCTAAGCGGCCCGTCCTTCATTTCTTGGTGTTCTTGCGGATCAGCGCCAGGCACGCCCACCACACCTCGAGCTGCTCTTTGCCGAAGGGTAGCTCGTGGTCGCGCCAGACGTCGCGGACCGCGGAGAGGAATTCGTGCCACTGCACCGGCCGCGCCTTGTCGATCAGCCGGCGCATGGCGGCGAGCAGGTCGGCGACCGACCAGAGCGCCGGCCGCCGGCCTCCCAGCTCGCGCCAGCCCAGGAGGAGCTGCTCGATGCGCCGGCGCGCCAGCTCCTGGTCCTTGTAGCGCACCCGCAGCTTGCCGATCTCGGCCAGGCGGTGAAACTCCAGGTCGTCCGGCGGCGTGTGATCGGTGATCACCTGCCAGTGCTGCGGGACGAGCTCCTCTTTGCGCACCTGCATCACCAGGGCGTCGAAACGGGTGACGTTGAGCCCCTCGAACAGCGCGCCGATCAGCGGCGCGTCGGCGCCATGGACCCAGGCGGAAATGTCCTCCGGGGTCGGCAGCGGGCGGGGAGGCGCGGCCGGCGCGGCGGCCTTGGCCGGCGGCTTGGCGGCGGCTTCCGGAGTCACCTTGTTCGTGGGCTCGATGAGCGGTTCAGTCATGGGTCTCCTCCAAGGAGACCGTAGTCTAACCGCGTTTCGGCTCACTCGCGCAGGACGTTGCGCGCTTGCAGGCCCTTCGGCCCCTCGACCATCTCGAACGCGACCTTCTCGCCTTGGTTCAATGTCCTGAACCCTTCGGCGACGATGGCGGTGTGATGGACGAAGACATCATCCCCGCCGGCTTCCGGCTGGATGAACCCATACCCTTTGGCATTGTTGAACCACTTGACTGTTCCGTGCATGGCTGCCACTCCTGGAACCAGAAAGCTACATCCTCTCCAGGAAGGAGAGAAGTCAAGCTCTAGGAAAGGAATGGTGCCGAGGACCGGACTCGAACCGGCACGGGTTGCCCCACACGCCCCTCAAACGTGCGCGTCTACCAATTCCGCCACCTCGGCACAGAGGTCATTCTAACAGGACCAGCTCAGCGCGGCGAGCCCGGGGCGGAAGCCGGTTTCGCCGGAGCGGCAGGCGCCGGAGCGCCGGGAGCCGCCGGAGCGGTTTTCGCGGGGGCGGCGGCAGCGGGCTTCGTCGCCTTGGCTCCGCTCATCACCGTCCCGCGGTTGTGGAGCTGCGGGAGCCCGATCGCCAGGGTGGTGATCACGAAGATGATGAACGAGCCCACCGTCAGCTTGTGCAGCAGGGTCGTCGCTCCACGGGCTCCGAAAGCCGTCTGCGTGGTGCCACCTCCGAAGACCGACAGGTCGGCGCCCTTGCCCTGCTGCAGCAAGACGACGAAGATCAGGAAGATGCACACCAGCACATGAACTGAGTACAGCAGCACTGTCAACAACTGAGTCACTTTCGGGAACCTCCAGAATCCGGCCGGAGCTCTCTGCCCCGTCATCCGGAAGCACGGATGATACCAAGGAATTTCTGTGGGTCAAGACTCGCCCCGCCGACCAGGAAGCCGTCGACGTCGGGTTGCGCTCGCAAAGCCGCCGCGTTCTCCGGCGTCACCGAGCCGCCATAGAGGATCGAAACCCCTGCGTCACCAGACGCCTGAAGGATACCACGAAGAAAGTGATGCGCCTCCTGAGCCGTCTCCGGTGTCGCGGTTTCGCCGGTGCCGATCGCCCACACCGGCTCGTAGGCGATGGCGAAACCGGCGGTCAGGACCGTCAACGCCGCCCGAAGCTGCCGCTCCAGGACGGCGAACGCCGCGCCGGCCTGCCGCTCCTCGCGCGTCTCGCCGACGCAGACCAGCGGCGCAAGCCCGTGGCGGAGCGCCGCCGCCGCCTTCCGCGCCACCAGCTCATCCGTCTCGCCGTGATCGCGCCGCCGCTCGCTGTGGCCGCACAGCGCCCACGTGCAGCCGGCGTCGGCGAGCTGGGCGCCGGAGACGTCGCCGGTGTGCGCTCCCTTGTCCTCCGGATGCAGGTCCTGCCCGCCGACCGCCACCGCGCTGCCGGCGAGCTCGCGGGCCACCACCGGCAGCAGCGGAAAGGACGGAAAGACCAGCACGCGCGAGCCGGGACCTGCCGGCAGATCACTCCGCAGCATGCGGCACCAGACCGCCGCATCGGCCTGGAGGAGGTTCATCTTCCAGTTCGCCGCGACCACGAGCTGGCGATTCACGAGCGCTTCTCCCCGCCGCGTTCCAGCACCACGACGCCGGGCAGCTCCTTGCCGGCGAGCAGCTCCAGCGACGCGCCACCGCCGGTCGACACATGGCCGATGCGATCGGTCACCCCGGCCTGATGCGCGGCGGCCACCGTCTCGCCGCCGCCGATCACCGAGAAGCCGGGGCAGGTCGCCAGCGCCTCCGCGATGGCGCGGGTGCCGGCGTCGAACGGCGGTTTCTCGAAGACGCCGAGCGGACCGTTCCAGAACAGCGTCTTCGCCCGCCCGATCGCCGCCGCGAACGCCGCGCGGGTGGCCGGCCCGACGTCGACCGCCTTGGTGCCGGCCGGGATCTTGTCCACCGCCACGGTCTCGATCAGTTGCGGGTTCGCGAGGTCGTCGGTCACCACCACGTCGGTCGGCAGCAGCACCTCGATCCCCGCCGCCTTGGCGCGGGCCAGGATGTCGCGCGCCATGTCCGCCTTGTCGGCCTCGAACAGCGAGGCGGCGAGATCGTTCCCCTGCGCGGCGAGGAAGGTGTTGGCCATGCCGCCGCCGAGAAGGAGGATGTCGAGGCGCGGCAGCAGGTTTTCGAGCGTCTCGATCTTGTCCTCGATCTTGGCGCCGCCCAAAAGCGCGGCGAACGGGCGCTCCGGCTCGCCGAGCAGGCGGCCGAGCGCCGCGACCTCTTTTTCGAGCAGCCGGCCGGCCGCCTTGCGGTGCAATCGCTCGGGCACGCCGACCACCGAGGCGTGGGCACGGTGCGCGGCGCCGAACGCGTCGTCGACGTAGACCTCGGCGAGCGCGGCGAGCTGGTCCGCGAAAGCCGGATCGTTCTTCGTCTCCCCGTCGTGGAAGCGGAGGTTTTCGAGCAGCGCCACCTCGCCCGGCGCGAGCGCCGCGGCGGCGCTTTCGGCCGCCTCGCCCACGCAGTCCTCGGCGAAGCGCACCGGCCGGCCGAGCAGCTCGGCCAGCTTGGCCGCCACCGGCCGCAGGCTGTATTTGGGATCTGGCGCTCCTTTCGGCCGCCCGCAGTGCGAGGCGAGGAGGAGCTTGCTGCCGGCCGCGCTCAGCTCGCGGAGCGTCGGCAACGCCTCTTCGAGGCGCGTGGCGTCGACCACCTCGCCGGTCTTGGACAGCGGCACGTTGAAGTCGACCCGCACGAAGATGCGCGTGCCGTGCAGGTGAGCGAGATCGAGGTCTTCGAGGCGCAACAAGTCTTTCATGTCATCCGCTCCAGGAGGTCCGCCAGGCGGGTGGCGTAACCCCATTCGTTGTCATACCACGCGACGACGCGGGCCATGCGGCCGTCGACCACCTGCACCAGCGGCAGATCGACCACCGCCGAGCGCGGATCGTTGACGAAATCGACCGACACCAGCTCCTCGCCGGTCACCCCGAGCACCCCGGCGAGCCGGCCGGCCGCGGCTTCACGGTACGCCGTCCGGATCTCCTCCGCCGTGGTGTCGCGCTCCAGGTCGGCCACCAGGTCGAGCAGCGCCACCGCCGGCGTCGGCACCCGCACCGCGAAGCCGTCGATCCGTCCGGCCAGCTCGGGCAGGATCAACCCGAGCGACCGCGCCGCGGTGGTGGAGGTCGGAATGATGTTCACCGCCGCCGCCCGCGCCCGCCGCGGATCGGGGTGCGGCAGGTCGAGCAGGCGCTGGTTCTCGGTGTAGCTGTGCACCGTGCTCATCACCGCCCGACGGACGCCGAAGCCGCGGTGCAGCACGTCGGCGAGGAGGGCCAGGCAGTTGGTGGTGCACGACGCGTTGCTGACCACGCCGGCCACCGGTGCCGCCGCCGGTTCCGGCGCGCGGAGGCCGAGGCAGAAGGTGGCGTCGGCGGGCTCCGCCGGATCGGCGTTGGCGGAGAGGATCACCGCGCGCACGCCGTCGCGCAGATGCGCCGCCGCCTGGCCGCGGCGCAGGAAGCGCCCGGTCGCCTCGACGACGATTTCCGCGCCGGCAGTGCCCCAGGGCACCCGGGCCGGATCGTCTTCCTGGAAGAACGGAATCCGCCGGCCGCCGGACCCGCCGATCGCGAGCGCTCCTGAAGCATCCACTTCAACCGGCTCCCCGAACGGGCCGTGCACCGAGTCGCGGGCGAGGAGCGGCGCGAGCTGGCGCGCCGGCACCACGTCGTTGAGCGCTACGGGCAGCAACCCCTCGCGGCTCCAGGCGATGCGGAGCAGGGCGCGGCCGATGCGGCCGAAACCGTTGATGGCAAAGCGCAAAGGCATGCCGGTCGAGTCCCTCCTCCTCATCATTGGTCGGTGCCGCGGCGGCGTGCCGGCGGCGAATCGGCCGCTGAGCATAGCAGCGTGTCACGCCTGGGCCGTCCGGCGCACTTGTTAGTTTCGAGCGGTGTCGAGACACCGGCTGAGCGGGTGCGCTTCCGTCCTGGCCTCGCTTGGCAGATAATACGCGCGGATTCCGCGGCCCTCCCTTCGGACCCCCCGGGAGCAGCGCTGCGACGAATGGACGATTCGGACGATTCCAGACAGGGGATTCACCCTATCAGTCTCAGGAGGAGCAACAGATGGCGGAGATGGGCAAGTACTGCAAGGCATACCTCGCGAAGCAGTTCCGGGAGTATCCGGGCTGGAGCGAGAAGGCGGAGAACGTCCGCAAGGAGAAGAAGGAAGTCGACGGCAAGGAGGTCGAGGTCGACCGCGTGCTGGACGACGATTCCATCCTCTATCTCCAGGAGAACTACGTCGTTACCGACGGGATCTTCAAGGACCAGAACATCATCTTCGACAACGTGACCGACGAGTGGAAGGAGTACTGCCACGGTCCGTTGGGGTTCGAGATCCCGAACTACGAGCCGATCAACATCCCGTCGGCCCCGGCCGCCGACGCGCCGCCAGCCGCCCCCGAAGGTGGCTCGACCAACGGCTGAGACGCCGCGCGTCCCGCATCACCCCCCCCTCGTTCTCGGGATCGAGACCTCGTGCGACGACACCGCCTGCGCGGTGCTCGACGGCGAGGGGAGGGTGCTCGCGTCCGTGGTCTCCAGCCAGCTCGCCGCGCACCGTCCCTACGGCGGCGTGGTCCCTGAGATCGCGTCGCGGGAGCACCTCGCCAACTGGCCGCGGGTGAGCGGGGAAGCGCTGGCGGCGGCCGGCATCCGCCTCGGCGATATCGGCGATATCGGAGCCGTGGCCGCCACGCGCGGTCCCGGCCTGGTGGGAGCCCTCCTCGTCGGCCTCTCGCTCGGCAAGGCGATCGCCTTCGCCCTGGAGCGCCCGTTCCACGCCGTCCATCATCTGGAAGGCCATCTCTATTCGCCCTTTCTCGCTCCGCCTGGGGAGGAGCTGCCGGCAGACCCCGTGCCGGACCGCTTCACCGGCCTCGTCGTCTCGGGTGGCCACACCTCCCTCTTCGCGGTCGAGGACGGCACCGTCGAGACGCTCGGCGAGACGCGCGACGACGCCATGGGAGAGATCTTCGACAAAGTCGGCAAGCGTCTCGGTCTTCCGTATCCTCAAGGGCCGCGCGTCGACGAGTTGGCGGAGCAGGGTGACGCGACCGCGCGCCGCTTTCCGACCCCCCTGCGCGGCGGCACCCTGGACTTCTCCTATTCGGGATTGAAGAGCCAAGCCCTTCTGGAGATTGAAAAGCTGGAAAGGACCCTGGGGCCGATCGATCTGGGATCCTCTGGAGAGCCGGTCCCTGCTCCCGTCCTCGATCTCCTCGCCGGCTTCCGCGCCGCCGCGGTCGCCCAACTCGTCGACCGCCTCAATCGTCTTCATGAAAGGCGCCCGATCTCCTTCCTCGCCGTCTCCGGAGGAGTCGCCGCCAACCGCCTCCTCCGCCGCGAGCTCCCCGCCTGGGCCGACCGCCACGGCGTCACCCTCCGCCTCGTCCCTCTCGCCTACGCCGGAGACAACGCCGCGATGATCGCCCACGCCGCCCTCCTCCGCCAGCGCCGCGGCCAGAGCGACGATCCCTTCGCGGCGGAGGCGGAGAGCCGGATCGCCTTGTAGGAGTTCTCTCACTCTCGAACCTGAGCGGCAATGCCGGCGGGGGGCTTGTTGTTGAGTTCCTTCTTTGAAATCTGAGAGACCACCCCTTTGGTAAGGCCAGTGCCGGTTGGGGGCTGAGCACCAAAAAGGGGAAGTTGAGGAAGTGGCTCGTAAAATGTATGGGCCCTTAACATGTGATCTCCTTCCCTTAGAAACGCGGAAGGCGGGGGCCGAAGGATCGTACCCCGCCTGGCTGAAGGTGGCTTGCAGAATCTACTTATGGTGACGACCGGCGGAGCCATGCTCGTGGCTCTCGCCGTGCGTATGACGGGAGGGAGGAGCACTTTCCCCCGGATGATCACCGTGCTTGTGGTCATGCTCATCGTGATGTCCATCGTGGGCAGCGTCATGAGCGTGGTCGGCGTGTTCCGTGTGAGATTTCCGGAGCTGATGACTGTTCATTTCATTCTCCTTTTGTGAGCCTCTGAACCCGTATTGAGTTGTTCTTACCTGTTGTTTGCCTCCACTCAGTAAAGGACCTGAAATCATCGCTGGTTACATGCTTTCGCCCAAAAGAAACGCGGCTCGAAAGAGCCGCGTTTGCACTTGGGGAGCCGCTCCGTGCGGCACGCACCTAGTCATAGTATTTCCTGATCCTCCTTGAGGATTGTGGTCCAGGCAGTCAAGAGCAGATGGGCAAGCTGGTCGTCCGCGTTCTCCTCGGCCGTGAGTTCGGGGTTAGCGATGAACTCCTCATCACCTACGGCGATGTGGTCAGGTGTCTGTGCCAGGGTCATATCATTCATGGTTTCTCCTTTCGTCGGGTCATACGACCTCCGTCTGGCCGAAGCTATCTCGGTCATCCAGGCGTTCTTTGTGTCGAGTCTCAGGAACGTTTCAAGCGGCGCCCCCCTCGATCGGTCTAGCCGACGAGGGGGGTGCGATGAGGGTGTGGCGAGAAAAGGCGCGCCCACCGGTTTTCGGCAGAGGGTTCCGGCGTCCGGGAACCGGTGGGTAGCCAATGACGGGTTGTCCTGCGGATTCTCATTCGTGCTTCCTCTTCCTCGTCTCATGCCGGTCTGAGCGAGCCTCACTTCCTGCCATTTCGGAGCATGCTTCCACTCCGAAGGAGTTGCAACGCGTCTCTGACAACCAGATGGTCGTTACCGAGAACGGCATCGGCCAGCGAGAGTTGTCGCTCCAACTCGTTCAGAAGCCGAATACGGGCTCGTGAGAGGGCGGTCTTGCGGGCGTTCGGATTGAGGTCCTCCAGAGACCGCTTTGCCTCCCGTGGTTTGATGCCATGAGTCTGAAGCTGGTACTTTTCGTAGAGGAGGTTGTAATCTCGATCCGATAGTGAGTCCAGAGCTGGGCCGAAGAAGCCCTTGATAAGGCGAGTCACTTCAAGCATGTGCTCGGCCTCGATCTTCTCCTCGAAGCCGTTAAAGGCAACGAGTGCAGAGTTGAACTCCTTGAGCTCGACTTCGCGATTTCGCGAACGGAGCGCACGCTTCCGATTGCGCCCTAGAGCTCTTAGCAGGCGCTTTGATACCTCTACTGAATCGAGGTCTGGTGAGCGTATGCTGTCGAGTTCTTCCATGATCGAGTCCGAAACAATCTCTCGACGCTTGTCTTGAGGGAGGTCACCCCGGAGCCGTACCCAGTTTAGGCACCTTGAATACAGGAGGTCGAAAGCTGGATTCGGATCAGCGCTTCTTAGCGCATCAAGAACGTTTTTGGAAACGAAGTGATCACCATCTCTCGCCATGACCATGCTCCTTTTCGGGCTTACGAGCCGCCTTGGCGGCGGCCGTGTCGCGCTGTGGATTCCGGTTTCTGATCGCCTTCTACGGCTGCTACCTTCAGAGTTGGGACGCTGCGTTGGTTGGCGTTTGGGTTCTGACTTACCTTCATCGGTTCTCCTTTCCGCGTAGTTCTCGTTCATTGGAATAGGCCAAGGTTGGGCTCTCGGTTACAGGTTTTCCCTGAACCGAGCGGCCGAGTGGAATAGCTATTGGGAGTTCACTTGAGCAAGAGAACTTCGAAAACCGGGGAGAGCGGCGATGCAGGGAGGAAGTAGAAGGGTGCTTACTCAGAAGCCGAGGGCCGGCTCGAGTGAAATAGGACAACCACGGAGGAGGGCGGCCGCTCTGAAGGAAGGGGGGGCCGTCGCGCGCAGGCAGGAGAGGTGCGGCCGTGGCGGCCGGAGATGAATCCATCGCTCGGAAATTTTGGCCCATCAAAGTCGAGAACTCATCTGCTGAGAGGAACATTCCCGACAAACCTGTCGGACGTCTCACCGGGGCCCGCGATGAAGGGAGGTCTCGTCTGTGGCGTAAGCTGGCAACGACACCGAGGCTAGCGCTAGCAGACCAGGATTCAGAGGAAGGCGACGGCCTCACGACGCTTCGCCAGTTTGCTGATCGCGCTGTAGGCGCCATAGCCGATCCCCTCCGAGACGAAGCCGGCCCGGACGTCGAGGAAGCTCTGCTCAGCCTCCCTCCTCCAGAAGACCGGCCGCCACGGCGATCCTGCCTGGAGCCAGAGCCTCCCCGCAGGATGACTTCGGGGAGCGCGGTTCGTGTTTGGCGATCCGGCACCGCAGCGGTAAACTCTGAGCATTGAAGTCGCTCTGAGCCCCGATCTTGAAGTGTTGATCGCCGAGCAGGTGGCGAGCGGCCAGTACCTAAGCCCAGGAGAGGTCGTGCGCGATGCTCTTCGGCTCTTGCAGGAGCAGATCGTGTTCCAGAAGCTCGAGCTCGAGGCTCTGCGCCGGGACGTTCGTGCGGGTCTGGAGGCGCTCGAACAAGGCGACTTCGACGAGTACGACGCCGATGATATCCAATCTCTGGCAGAGGACATCAAAGCCAGAGGGCGCGAACGGCTGGCTGCGCTTGCAAGAAACTCGGGCGGATGACCTTGAAAGTCAGGGTCTCGCGCTTGGTCTCCGCAAGGACTTGGTCGAGATCGTTCGGGTCATTCGAGCCGGTCGGGACGTAAAGGCTCTCTTCCGTTAGGCACCACAGGGACTTACGCTCGCAACGTGAGGTCCTGCGGTGCGCGATCGACCCGTCAGCCCTTTCCTCTTTCTCGCGTCCCGCGTCTCTTGACGTCCGTCCCGCGAGACGCGGCGCCCGCGGTAGCAGCGAGGGAATTCGGCGTCGCAATCCGTTTCTGGCGGTGGTATCATTCTCCCGTTGAGGAGATCCACCGCATGATCGACGAAATCGACCGCCAAATTCTGAATATCCTGCAGCAGAACGCCCGCACTCCGAACGCGGAGGTCGCGCGCCAGGTGGGCATGGCGCCTTCGGCCGTGCTGGAGCGCATCCGCAAGTTGGAGACGCGCGGCGTCATCCAGGGCTACGAGGCGCGCATCAACCCCGAAGCGCTCGGGCTCGCTCTGCTGGCATATGTCTTCATCCGTTCCGAAGAGAAGGTCGGCGACAAGAGCACCGGCGAGCTGCTGGCGCAGATCCCGGAGGTCCAGGAGGCGCATCACGTCGCCGGCGACGACTGTTATCTGGCGAAAGTGCGGGTGCCCGACGCGAAGAGCCTGGGCCGCCTGCTGCGCGAGGGCTTCGGCGCCATCGGCTCGGTGCGCTCGACGCGCTCCACGATCGTCCTCGAAACGTTGCGCGAAAGCACCCAGCTTCCGCTCGGTCCGGTCACGCCGGTCGCTGCGCTGCCGGAGGTGCTGGAGCTGGAGGAGGTGTCCCTTGACTGACGCGCGCAAGGCTTCGGCGCTGCAGATCGCTCTCGCCCTGGGAGTGGTCTACGTCCTCTGGGGCTCCACCTATCTCGCCATCGCGGTGGCGGTGCGCACCATCCCGGCTCTCCTGATGACCGGAGTCCGGTATCTGATTGCCGGCAGCCTTCTCTATGGATGGTCCCGCTGGCGCGGCACGGAACGCCCCCTCCGCATCCACTGGCGCTCGGCCCTCGTGGTCGGCGGCCTGCTCCTCCTGGGCGGCAACGGCGGTCTCGTCTGGGCCGAGCAGCGGGTGCCCTCCGGCACCGCCGCCCTCGTGGTCTCCACCGTGCCGCTGTGGATGGTCCTGCTCGACTGGCTGCGCCCCGGCGGCAACCGGCCGACCTGGAAAGTCGTCGCCGGTCTCGCCCTCGGCTGCGCCGGGCTGGTTCTGCTGCTGCGCCCCACCGCCGGCGTCCATCTCGATGTGCTGAGCGTCGCGGTCGTCCTCCTGGGCGCCTTCAGTTGGGCCTGGGGATCGCTCCTCTCGCGGACGGCCCCACTGCCCGCGTCGCCGTTCCTCGCCACCGCCATGGAGATGCTGAGCGGCGGTGCCCTGCTCGTCCTGACCGGCCTGATCACCGGCGAAGGCGCGCACCTGCATTTTGCCCAGATGTCGGTGCGCTCGGTCCTGGCGTTCGGCTACCTCATCACCGGCGGCGCGCTGATCGGCTTCACCGCCTACATCTGGCTGCTGCGCGTGGCCTCGCCGGTCCTGGTGGGAACCTATGCCTACGTCAATCCGATCGTCGCCGTCTTCCTCGGCTGGCTGATCCTCGGCGAGCCGCTGACCGGCCGTACCCTGGTCGCCGCCGCGGTGATCATCGCGGGCGTCGTCCTGATCACCCTCTCCCGCCGCGCTGCGGCGCCGGCGGACACGAAGAAGGATCTGGGGATGGAGGAGGAAGACTCGGCCGGCGCCGTGCCGGCGACGCTTCGCCGCGCCGTGTGAGGCGGGCTCCGCCGATCAGGCGGCGGCGAACATTTCATCCAGCGTCGCGGCGTCGAGCATGCGGTCCGACCAGACGAGAATCTGCTTGAAATCCGCCGCGTCCAGCCGGGCGCGGCTCGCCGCATCCATCGGCCCGAACTTCATCTCCAGCATCTGCACCAGGAAACGGGCCGCGCCGTCCCGCTGGTCGAGCTCCTCCCCGTCCTCCTGAATCTCGTCGACGTCGTTGTCCCAATCCTCGGCTTTTTTCTGAAGCATAGAACCTCCAACCTGCCATTGTAGAACGGCGGAGCCTCAGAGCGTCTTTCTGCGCCGCAGGAGGCGGACGCGGACCCCGCCGAGAAGCATGCGGTCGCGGGGCTCGGTGAGCCGGTCGGCGAACGGGCGCAGCGCGGTGCCGGTGCGGCAGCCGTCGCCGCCGACGAGGATTTCATTGAATCCGAGCGGCGGCCGCACCACCCGCACGGTCGGAAACGCCGCCGCGAAGGCCCGCCGCACTTTCGGCCGCAGGATGAAGTGGGGTCCGTCGGGATCGGTGATCAGGTTCGCCACCACGACGCCGCCCGGCGTCAGGCGCTCCTGGATCCGCGCCAGCCGCGCACCTTCCGGGCTGTGCGCCCGCATCACGTCGCCCGGTCCGCTCAGGAAGAGGTCCTCGACGATGGCGTCGAAGCGGCGGTCGGTCTCGGCGAGGAAGCGGTCGGCGTCGGCGACGATCACCTCGATCCCGAGCTCGTCGAGCCGCATGTGCCGGCGGGCGAGCTCGACCACCGCGGCGTCGATGTCGACCCCGGTGATCGCCGCCGCCGGCACCAACGCCCGGAGCTGCCGCGCCACCGTGCCGCCGGCGAGCCCGAGGAGCAGCACCGAGGCCGGCGGTCCCGCCGCGCGGAGCAGGCAGCCGGCGGCGAGAGCGTCCCAACTGTAGCCGGTCATCACATACCGCGGATGCCAGGTGGCGAAGGTCGCCCCCTCCACGTCCATGCTGATGCGCCCGCGCGCCGCGACCACCGCGATCGTGTTGTAGTCGGTCGCGACCGCTTCCAGGATCTGTTCGTCGAACGAGAAGAAGACTCCCACCGGAGCATTGTACCGACTGGCGGGCGGGAAGCCGCGAACCGCTGGGGCGTCCTCCCAAGGATTCATCCCTGGATTTGGGGGCTCACAGTGAGCTCACCTCCCGCCGCCGGATCTGCTGCCCCACTTCGCCGAGCAGCCGGGACAGGTAGGCGGGATCGACGGGTTTGACCAGGTAGGAGTCGAAGCCGGCCTGGAGGGCGCGGCGGCGGTCGTCGGGTTGGCCGTAGCCGGTCATTGCGATGAGGACCAGGGGATCGGCTCCGAAGGCGGTGCGGATGCGTCGCGCCACTTCGTTGCCGTCCATGCCGGGAAGACCGATGTCGATCAGCGCGACGTCGGGGCGCACGGCGAGCGCCTGCTCGACCCCTTCGTGCCCGTTCTCCGCCAGGTCCACCCGGTGACCCCAGATCTCCAGCAGGTCGCGCAGCGATTCGCGGCCGTCCATGTTGTCCTCGACGACCAGGATGCTCAAGCCGACCTTTTCGGCTCCGTTCGCCGTGGATTGACATGGAGACGCGCTGCGCCGGGCCGGTTTTTTCCCGGTGCGCAAGGGGAAGCGGACGATGAACTCGCTGCCCTGGCCCGGCCCGTCGCTCTGCGCCTCCACCCGGCCGCCGTGCAGCTCGACGAGGCCGCGCACCAGCGGCAGCCCGAGCCCGAGCCCGCCTTCCGAACGCATACGCGAGCTCTCCACCTGGGTGAAGGGCTCGAAGATCTGCGGCAGCATCTCCGCAGTGATGCCGACGCCGGTGTCGCGCATCCGGATCGTCCCCTGGTTGCCCTCGGCGCGCACGGTCAACGTCAGCCTGCCTCCGCGGGGGGTGTATTTGATGGCGTTCTGCACCAGGTTGCAGATCACCTGCTCCAGGCGCACCGGATCGCCGTCCACGACTACCGGCTCAGTCTCGACGCGCAGGGTGAGGCCGTGGCTCGCGGCGAGGGCGGCCAGGCCGAGCTCGTGGAGGCAGCGCGCGATGATCTCTTCGAGGTCCACGGTCTGGCGTTTGAGGATGATCTTGCCCAGGGTGACGCGGGAGACGTCCAGCAGGTCGTCCACCATGCGCACCAGGTGGCGGGTCTGGCGTTCGATCACCTCGCGCTGGCGCAGGTCCTGGTCGCCGCGGGCGCCGACCTCGTCGAGCACCCAGAGCGAGTTGCGGATGGCGGCCAGCGGATTGCGCAGCTCATGGCCGAGCATGGCCAGGAACTCGTCCTTGCGCCGGTCCGCCTCGTTCTGCCGCAGCAGCAGGTCGCGCACCTCGTATTGCCGCCGCCGGGCGCGCAGAGCGGTCTTGGCGGCGGAGAGGAGGGTGCTCATGCGCACCGGGCGTTCCAGGATGGTGGCGTTGCTGAGCGGCCCGAGCGTCTCGAGGATCTCCTCGTTGGTCTCGCTGGCGCGGGTGAAGACGATCAGCGGCAGATCCGACCACGGCCCCTGCCGGCGGAGCACCTCGCGCAACGCGTTCACCGTCCATGGCAGCAGCGCCTCTTCGGCGAGGATGGCGGCGCCGGCGCCGGCTTCGATCTCGCGGCACATCGCGGTCTCGTCGGGGCAGGAGAGGCAGGGCAGATCGGCGCCGGCGAGGAGCTGGCAGGCCAGCGCCGCGTCGCGTCCGGTGGGAGTGAAGACGAGAATCCGGTCCTCCAGGTTCCAGACCTCGTCTTCACTCATGAGATTCTTCCAGGAGAGGTTGCGCCTCCCCGGTGTAGCCGAGCTGCCCGGCCAGGACACCGTGGAACTCGCGCAGCTCGCGCCCGACGCGCAATCCGTTGTCGCCGATGCGGATTTCGCGGACGCTGTGCTCATGCGGTCCGGACCTCTTCTTGACCATGGAGATGGCCTGCCGGACCTGGCCGAACGCCTCGAAGTAGCGCAGCAGGATGACCGTGTCGGCGAGATAGGAGAGGTCGACCGGAGCCGCCACGTCCTGCCCGACGAGGCCATACTGGGCCATGATCAGGAGGCTCAGCACGCCACGCTGGCTCAGGTAGGAGAGCAGCTCGTGGAGATGCAGGGTGAGGAAGTTCTCTTCCGGCATGGCGTTGCGATAGCCGTTCAGGCTGTCGATGACCACCACGCGGACACCGTCCTCGACCCGGCGGCGCACGTCCTCGGCGAGCTCGCCGGGGGTCAGCTCGGCGGGATCGACCTGGCGGAGCGTCACCAAGCCCGTCTCCTGATGGGCGGCCATCCCCATCCCCAACCGTTCGGCGCGGGACGTCCAGGTGGCCGGCGACTCGTCGAAGGTGTAGACGATCGAGCGCTCGCCGCGGCGGGCGGCCGCTGCGACGTACTGTGACGTCAAGGTCGACTTGCCGACGCCCGACGGGCCCATGATCATCGTGCTGGTGCCGCTTTCGATGCCGCCGCCCAGCATGGCGTCGAGCTCGGTGACGCCGCTCGCGACCTCGAGGACCTTGCCGCTCCCATCATGGTGGGCCGCCACCAGGCGGGGGAAGACCTGCAGGCCGCCGGTGGCGATGAGATAGTCGTGGTACCCCTCGCGGAACTTGATGCCGCGGAGCTTCTGCACGCGCATCCGCCGGCGCTGGCCGCCATAGCTGGACGTGAGCTGGTCGAGGCCGATCACGCCGTGGGTCAGGCTCTGGAGTTGGAAGTCGCCGGTGTTGCCGCTGCCGTGGTCGAGCAGGATCACGGTGCACTGCCGGCCGGTGAAGTAGTGCTTGAGCGCCAGGATCTGCCGCCGGTAGCGCAACGAGTCGCGCGCCAGCAGGCGCATCTCGGAGAGCGAGTCGAAGACCACCCGCTTCGGCCGCACCCGCTCGACGGCTTCGAGAACGGTGCGGGTGGTCTCCGAGAGCTCCACCTCGGACGGGTGGAACAGCGTGTACTGCGAGTCGGCCTTGAGGCTCTCCTCGGCGGTCTGCAGGTCGCAGATGGTGATGCCGTCCAGCGACCACTGGTGGGAGCGTGCGACGTCGCGCAGCTCGTGCTCGGTCTCGGAGAGGGTGGCATAGACCCCGGCTTCCCCGTTTCGCGCTCCGGCGAGTAAAAATTGCATCGCCATGGTGGTCTTCCCCGCGCCGGGGTCTCCTTCGATGAGGTACATCCGGTCGCGCGGGAAGCCACCGCCCAGCACATAGTCGAGCCCCTCGATTCCGGTCGATGCCCGGTCGAAGCCTTGGAATTCTTTCGCCATAGAGTTCTCTGGTTCGGTCGAAATGGTCGCCGGGCATGCTTGGCACAGGCCCCGGCGCCCGGTTTTCGGGCTCACTGTGCAAGGGCGGTGCCCGCAGCGGACAGAGAGGAAGGGACGACCTTGTCACGAAATCGCTTCACCATTTTGCCCGGAACCTTGTACACTTCCCGGGCAATCGTCCTTTTGCCTGCCGTGTACCTGTCATGGTGGGCTGTCATTCGAAGCTCCTGTTGGGAGATCCGCCATGCTGAAATCGCTTCGCGCCCTGGTGCCTGTCCTCGCCCTGTTCTGTGCCACGAGCCTGTTCGGTGCCCCTTTCACTCCCGGCAACCTGGTGGTCTACCGGGTGGGCGACGGAGCGGCGGCGCTCACCGCCAACGGCACCGCAGTCTTTCTCGATGAGTACACGACGGGCGGCACGCTCGTGCAGTCGATTGCCGTGCCGACGACGACCGTCGGCTCGCAGCGCCGGCTCGTGTGCAGCGGGACCGCGACGACCGAAGGTTTCCTGACACGCTCCACGGATGGCCAGTCCGTCGTCTTCAGCGGCTACGACGCGGCGCTCGCCACGGCGTTGATCACGACCAGCACCTCGGCGACCGTTCCCCGCGTCATCGGACGCGTCGGCTTCAATGGAACGATCGACACGACCACCGCGCTCACCGACGCGATCAGCGGCGGCAACCCGCGCAGCGCTGCGTCGACGAACGGAACAGACCTCTGGCTGTCCGGTACCAGCGCCGGTGGCGGCATTCGCTACGCGACGTTGGGAGCGACGACGTCGACGAGCCTCGTGACGTCGCCCACGAATCTGCGCGTGCTCGGCATCTTCGGCGGCCAGCTCTACATCAGCTCCGGCGCCGGGACCATCCACCTTGGGACCGTTGGCACCGGGACGCCGACGACCGCCGGTCAGACGCTCACGGCTCTGCCTGGTTTTCCCACCACAGGCTCCCAGAACGGCTTCTTCTTCGCCGATCTCGACCCCGGTGTCCCTGGCGTCGACACTCTGTACATCAACGATGATACGGCCGCCACAATCAACAAGTACTCGCTCGTGGCGGGCAGTTGGACCGCCAACGGGACCATCGCGCTCGCGTCCGCACGCGGGCTCACCGGCGTGGTGAGCGGGTCCAGCGTCACGCTCTATGTCACCGCGCGCACGACTCTCCGCGCGCTCACCGACACCTCCGGGTACAACGCCACCATCACCGGCTCGCTCGCGACGCTGGCGACCGCGGCGACGAACACCGCGATCCAGGGCGTGGCGTTGGTGCCGGTGTCAGGGCTGCCGAACCTGACGGTCAACGACGTCTCCCTGAACGAGGGCAACACCGGCACCACGACCTTCACCTTCACCGTGAGCCTCTCCGCGCCGGCCGGCGCCGGTGGCGTGACGTTCGATATCGCGACCGCGGATGGCACGGCGACGCAGCCGAGTGACTACACCCAGAAGACGCTGACCAGCCAGACCATTCCCGCCGGCAGCTCGACCTACACCTTCGACGTCCTGGTCAACGGCGACACCAACCCCGAGGGCAACGAGACGTTCTTCGTCAACGTCACCAACGTCACCGGCGCCACGGTCACCGACGGCCAGGGGCAGGGGACGATCGTCAACGACGATGCGGCGCCGAACCTGACGATCAACGACGTCACCCTGAATGAGGGGAATGCCGGCACCACGACCTTCACCTTCACCGTGAGCCTCTCGGCACCGGCTCCCGCGGGCGGTGTGACGTTCGACATCGCGACCGCGGACAATACAGCGACGCAGCCGAGCGATTACACCCAAAAAACGCTGACCGGCCAGACGATCCCTGCCGGCAACACCAGCTACACCTTCGACGTCCTGGTCAATGGCGATCTGACCCCCGAGCCGGACGAGACCTTCTTCGTCAACCTCAGCAACGTCACCAACGCCGTCACCGTCGACGGCCAGGGTCTGGGCACGATCGTCAACGACGACATCACCAAGATCCACGACGTGCAGGGCAGCGGCGCCGCGACGCCGATCCCGGGCGCCACGGTGTCGGTCGAAGGCGTCGTCACCGCCAACTTCCAGGGCACCAACAAGCTGCAGGGCTTCTTCCTGCAGGAAGAAGACGCCGACGCGGACGCCGATCCGAACACCTCGGAAGGTATCTTCATCTTCTGCGGCGGTTGCCCGACCGCGGTCGCCGAGGGGCAGCGGGTGAAGGCCACCGGTGTGGTGTCGGAGTTCAACGGCATGACCGAGATCTCGGCGACCACTGCGCCTTCGGTCGTCGTCACCGACGCCGGCAACCACCTCGCCGAAGTGACGCCGTCGCCGATCTCCCTGCCCATTGCCGGGGACGTCGACGCCTACTATGAGGCGCGCGAGGGGATGAAGGTGACCTTCGTCGACACGCTCACGGTTTCGGAGTACTTCGAGCTCGGACGCTACGGGCAGATCATCCTCTACCAAGGGGGCCGGCCGCAGCAGT
>DATARD010000074.1:0-5034 GCA_036264355.1 Thermoanaerobaculia bacterium | reverse complement strand
CACACTCCCTCCCACCCTACCGGGAGAGGGGAGAAAAGCAAAACCAGGTTCCCCCTCTCCCGGGGGGAAGGGTGGGCGTGTGGGAGAGGGGGTTAGGGGGTGAGGGCTTCTTTCATCGTCGCCCCCATCGCCGCCGGGGATTCCACCACATGAATCCCCGCCGCCCGCAGCGCCGCGAACTTCTCCGCCGCCGTCCCCTTGCCGCCGGAGATGATCGCACCGGCGTGGCCCATGCGGCGTCCCGGAGGCGCCGTGCGGCCGGCGATGAAGCCCACCACCGGCTTCTTGTAGTTGGCCTTGATCCACTCCGCCGCCTGCTCCTCCGCGTTGCCGCCGATCTCGCCGATCATCACCACGCCGTCCGTGTCGGGGTCCGCGGCGAACGCCTGGAGCACGTCGAGGAAGCTCGTGCCGTTCACCGGATCGCCGCCGATGCCGACGCACGTCGACTGCCCGAGCCCGAGGTTCGTGAGCTGCCAGACCGCCTCATACGTCAAAGTGCCCGAGCGGCTGACCACGCCGATCTTGCCCTGTTTATGGATATGCCCCGGCATGATGCCGATCTTGGCCATCCCCGGCGAGATCACCCCAGGGCAGTTCGGGCCGACGAGACGGATCGGATGATCGAGGAGGAACTCCTTCACCTTCAGCATGTCGTTCACCGGAATGCCTTCGGTGATGCAGACCACCAACTCGATGCCGGCGTCCGCGGCCTCCATGATCGCGTCCGCGGCGAACGGCGGCGGCACGAAGATCATCGTCGCGTTGGCCTGCGTCGCCTCGCGCGCCTCGGCCACCGAGTCGAACACCGGAATCCCCTCCACCGCCTCGCCACCCTTGCCGGGCGTCACGCCGCCGACCACCTTCGTCCCGTAGTCGCGGCAGCCGAGAGCGTGGAACGTCCCCTCCTTGCCCGTGATCCCCTGCACCAGAAGGCGCGTATCGTTGTTCACCCAGATCGCCATGACTTACGCACCTCCCTTGGCGGCAGACACAACCTTCTCGGCCGCATCCGCCATCTGCTCGGCCACAATGAACTTGAACGACGCCTCGCGCAGAATCCGCCGTCCCTCCTCCACATTCGTCCCTTCGAGGCGGACCACCACCGGCAGCTTCACATTGCCCAGCTCCTCGATCGCGCCGACCACCCCGCGGGCGATCCGGTCCGTGCGGGCGATACCGCCGAAGATGTTGATCAGCACCGCGCGGCAGTTGGGATCGGACACCAGGAGCTGGAACGCGTTCTTCACCGCCTCCTGCGTCGCGCCACCCCCGACGTCCAGGAAGTTGGCCGGCTCGCCGCCATAGAGCTTGATGATGTCCATCGTCGCCATCGCCAGCCCGGCGCCGTTGACCATGCACGCGATATTGCCGTCCAGCTTGATGTAGTTCAGGTTGAACTTCGACGCCTCGACCTCCATCGGATTCTCCTCCGCGAGGTCGCGCATCTCGGCGATGTCCTTGTGGCGGAAGAGGGCATTGTCGTCGAAGTTCATCTTGGCGTCGAGAGCCATGACATCGCCGCCGCCGGTCACCATTAGAGGATTGATCTCGGCAAGAGACGCATCCGTCGCCAGATACGCCGCCACCAGCCCGCCGACCAGCTTCGCCGCCTTGGCCGCCGTCTGCCCCTTCAAACCCAACCCGCGAGCCACGGCCCGGCCCTGAAACGGCAACAGCCCGAGATGGGGATCAAAGGCCAGCTGGAAGATCTTCTCCGGCTGCGTCGCCGCCACCTCCTCGATGTCCATCCCCCCGGCCGCGGACGCCATGATCACCGGCTTGCCCTGAGCCCGGTCGAGAGTGATGGACACATACAGCTCCTGCGCAATATCCGCCGTTTCCTCGACCAGCACCTTCCGCACAAGCTGCCCCTCGGGCCCTGTCTGGTGGGTCACGAGCTGCATTCCGAGGATCTGCCCCGCCACCGTGCGAGCCTCCTCCGGAGACTTGGCGAGCTTCACCCCGCCCCCCTTCCCACGACCGCCCGCATGGATCTGCGCCTTCACGACGCAACGCCCCCCGAGCTCCTCACAGATCCGGCCCACCTCCGCCGGATCTTCCGTCACCTGCCCTCGGGGCGTCGCCACCCCAAACCGGCGCAGGATCTCCTTGGCCTGGTATTCATGGATCTTCAAGACACTCTCCTCCGAAAGCTCCGAAACGCTGTGCTGGGATCCTCAGTCTCCTCGAGACGGCGAGACGAAATGGACGATGGAACTGACCTACAGGTATCCCCCGGAGGGGGAAGGGTGGCCGATGCCGGACCGGGCGGGTAGCCTGGGCGGGCGGGGGCCGGGGGGAGAGTGTAGCAGAGGGGGCGGGAGGCTACGGCTTGACGACCTCGACCGCAAGCTCACGAAAACGGTCAAGTCGGTGGTCGTTGGTCAAGAAGACTTCGCACTGAGACCAGACCGCGGCAGCGAGGTGCAGGGAGTCCGGAGCCTTGAACCCATAGCGCGCACGAATCCCGGTCGCCAGATCGACCACTTCGCGAGACAAAGGAACCATCCTTTCAACGGCTCCTTCGAAGTAGTCGTCGAACGAGCACTGCGGTGTTCTCATCCCGCAGAGGCTTCACCCGGCATTCCAACCGGGCCAAGTCGCTCGTCACCGTCACGACATCGTCAACCGAGAGCCGTACGTCCAGGATTTCTGAATAAGGCCGGACCTGCTCCACAATGTAGATGACGGCAGAGCTATCCAAGTAGACATGCACAGGTCATTGCCCCCAACTCTCTCTTTCCGCCTGCAAACAGGAATCGACGTCTTCCCGGGTACGGGGCTGGTGTCCGCGAGCCCGTTGCCGCCGCCGAATCGCGCCCAGGACTTCCTGGTAGGGTTTCCGAGACTCAGGGAGAAGAGACTCCAAAGTCAGAAGGACTCTCCCGGGTTGAAGCGGCGAGGCCTCATCCAAGGTGACCGTCTGGTCGTCCCTGAGCGTGCCGGTAACGACATAGGGTTTCGCCATCGAATGCCTCCTGAGGGGGAGTATACGGCAATCGCCACCTCCTCGATGCCCATCGGTCCGCGGGCGTATGCGAAGGCGCTAACCTTGCGCGCGCCAGGGGTTTTCGTAGGGGCGGTCCGCAGGATGCCGTCAGGCACCCTGCGTGGCCGCCCTGCAACGGTTCTCCATGGCATCAACGGCTCGCTCACGCGACACTCCCAGGTCCGATGTCGAGGTCGAGCTTTCCTCGGAGAGCCGTGGCCTTGGGAGGAGGCAGTTCGCCTCCCCTCTCCTTCCGGCTGCAGTTGACGAGAGCCGCCCGAACCTTTAGGCTCACACCGGAGGCCGACATGAAAGTTGCCGCAATGCAGAAATCTGTCGCTGAGATTCCCAATCTCTTCGAAAGCGGCGAGCCGATTCTCGTCACACGGAAGGGCAAGATCTCGGGGATTTACGTGCCGCTCGAAGACCCGAACCAAGTACCTTCCGATCTCCGGCGCGATCTGCTCACCGCGGTCGGCAGGTACGTAGCTGAAGTCCAGGAGGACCAGGGAGTATCGGAAGAGGAGATCCTTGAAGACTTCCGCGTTTTCCGCAGGCATCGTCGCTGACGCGAATGTCCTCCTCTCCGCCGCTCTCGGGAAAGCGGCCCTTCGCATTCTTCTCCTCCCACACCCTTGCGCTGGCTCTCTCGTTTTCGTTGCCTCTATGGTCGAACGACTCGGCCTGCTACACGACAGCCCGGCTGCTGAAGGTCCTTTCCGTCTCGTCTTGACTACGACCAAGGAGCTTGGAAACTATGAGCACGTTGCTCAAAGACACCCGAGAACACTGGCAAGCCATCGGACCTCTCCTGACGATCCGCAGTGAGCCGGACTATGCCGCCGCCATCGAGCGGCTGCAGTCACTGCTCGCCGAGATCGGCACCGACGAGCAGCATCCGCTTTATGGGCTTCTCGATACGCTGGGCACGCTCATCCACGCCTACGAGGAGGAGTATGTGTCGATTCCCGAAGCAAGCGGTCCAGAGGTGTTGGAATATCTGATGGAGGAGCACGGTCTCGAGCCCGAGGATCTCCCGGAGCTCGACGGAGCGCAGGCTGTGCGTGCAGTTCTGGGAGGAACGAGAGAGCTGCACATTGGCGAAATTCGGGCACTGGCGGAGCGCTTTCGAGTCTCGCCGGCAGTCTTTATCTGAGCTCAGGAACCGTCCCGTGCCCGTGTGTGCCGACACTGATGGGGATCAAACGCCAGCCGGAAGATCTTCTCCGGATGCGTCGCCGCCACCTCCTCGATGTCCATCCCGCCGGCCGCGGACGCCATGATCACCGGCTTCCCCTGCGCCCGGTCGAGAGCGATACAGCTCCTGCGCAATATCCGCCGTGTCCCCCGGGAGGAGAAGGGCAGCCAAGAGGAGGGAGATGAAGCGGCTGTGGTAGCATTGTTGGGGAGGTGAATATGACCGGAATCGAGTATCTCACCGATCAGGACGGGAACCAACGAGCCGTCGTTCTACCCATCGAGCTTTGGCGGCGTCTGCTTCCACACGAGGGGGCGAGCGTCGAGGAGTTGACGGAGTCAATCGAGGACTACTGCCTCGGCAAGGCGATGGATGAAGGTCGCGAGACAGCCTTGTTGAGCCGCGACGAGGCACTCGGCTTTCTCAAGGACTGATGCGGTGGAAGTCCGCTACCGCGAGTCCTTTCTCCGCGACCTCAAGAAACTCAAAAAGCTCCCGATCTACGAGAAGATCTACACGCTCTCGTTTGAGACCCTGCCCGCCGCAGCGGAGCTGAGAGAGATTCCGGGCGTCAAGGCGATGCAGGGCCATCCGCATCGATATCGCATCCGCGTCGCGAGCTACCGCATTGGGATCGAGATCGCCGGGCCAATCCTTGAAATGGTCCGTGTTCTGGACAGGCGCGAGTTCTACCGCTACTTTCCCTAACCCGGCCGAGCCGGAACCAAACAAGTAGCGGGAAGAGGGGTAGGATATGCTCTCGGGGATGCCGAGGCAGGTGTCTCGGCATCCTTGGAGGGCACACCCATGGTCGTGTTGACGGAACGGTATGCGGACCGGATTC
>DATARD010000070.1:0-11387 GCA_036264355.1 Thermoanaerobaculia bacterium | reverse complement strand
CCGCTCCAACCACGCCCCCACCCGCCCATAATCAACCTTGCTGTTGTGCCGCGGATCGACCGGCAGCGGCTCGCGGGTCAACACGATCTCATCGATCTCAATCCCCGCGGCAGCGAGCCGTTTTGCGATGTCCTGCTTCATCTCCTCACCCGCGTCCGTCTCGACGACCAGCAACGCCCGGTCGCCCAGACCGACGGCCGCGATCCTTCGGATGCGGTCGTCGTCTCCGCGGGCGGCCTGTTCGACGAGCTGGGGATGGAGGAGCTTGCCGCGGCGGTGGATCGTCGAGTGGACGCGGCCGGCGATCCAGAAGCGGCCGGCGGTGTCGAAGGAGCCGGTGTCTCCCATGCGATGCCAGACGGTGCCGTCGGGATCGGTGATCTTGTTGTCGCGCACGGCTTGCGGATTGCGGTAGTAGTCGCGGCAGACGTGGTCGCCGGTGACGATCAGCTCGCCGATCTCTCCGGGCGGCAGCTCTGCGGAGCGTTCGACCGGGCCGTCCTGGATTGGAATCAGCTTCGTCTTCACCCGTTCGCTGGGATGGCCGGCGCAGTAGCCGGGAGTCCGCGGGCGGAGGTCGTTGACGGCGGCGAGCCGCTCGTCCGCGGTGCAATGGGCGACCGGCTCGGCTTCGGTGGAGCCGTAGACGACCAGCAACTCGGGATCCGGCAGCGCCTTGCGCCAGGCACGGAGCTGGGCGTCGGAAACCGGCGCGCCACCGGTGAGGAGACGGCGCAGGCGTGGCTTGAGGTCTGGATGGACCGCCAGATGCTCGGCGAGGCGGTCGAAAAACGGCGGCGAGGCGGTGCAGGTGGTGACGCCGTGGGCCTGCATTTGGCGCAACACGCGGCCGGCGTCGACGTTCTCGACCCGGCGGAAGTCCATCGCCGGCACGATCGAGGGGACGCCGCTCGCCAGGTTGTTGAGCGCGAAGACGGGGAACATGGGCATATCCACGTCTTCTTCTCGTGCCGGAAACTCGGCGGCGAGGGCACGGTGCTGGGCGAGGAGGAAGCCATGGGTGCGGTTTGCTCCTTTCGGCTCGCCGCTGGAGCCGCTGGTGAAGGTGACCAGGGCCGGATCGTCCGGATCGACCGGATGCACGTCGTCCTCTCCAGGCTCCGTCTCCAGCTCCGCCAGGGTGTGGTGCGCCGGCAGCGGACCGAGGCGGCCGCCGGTGGTGACGGAGAGCGGGATGGCGCGCAGGCGGCGGTCGAGCAGGCGCAGGAGGTGGCTCTTGGGGATGCCGAGATAGGCGCGCGGCTCGGCAAAGGCCGCGAAGGCGGCGATCTGGCGGCGGCCGATCCACGGATCGACGAACACCGCGACGGCTCCGAGCTTGAGCAGGCCGAGGAGCGCTACGTAGAGGTCGATCGACATGGGGATCATGACGATCGCCCGGTCGCCCGGACCGAGGCCCCGGCGGCGCAGGCCCGCCGCGGCGCGGCCGATGCGCTCCCAGAGGCCGGCGAAAGTGATGCGCGATTCGCCTCGGCCGGGTTCTTCGAGGACGAGGGCGGTGCGATCGGGGGCGCGGGCGGCGACGTCACGCAACACGGCGAGGACGTTGTGCCGCGGGTCTTTCATCCCTCGTACCGGTAGAGATGGTAGGTGCGGAGCGGTTTCGCGGTCTCGCCCGCCATGCCTCCCGAGGGGTTGCCGACGCGGAACAGGCAGTGGTTGGCGCGCTTGAGCCCTCTTTCCAGCGCTTCGACGTGGACGCGGTGCATGAGCGCGGCGCCGACGCCGGAGCGGCGGTGCTCGGGGAGGACGCCGAGCGTCTTGACGTTGACCGCCGTCGGCATCCCGGCGCCCTGGCGGCTCCAGAGGAAACGGATCCTGGCGGCGAGATCGCGCCGGCCGCGCATCTCCTTGACGGCGCGGAAGAGATCGGGATAGGCGAAGACGAAACCGACGTCCTCCCTCTGCGGCGACTCGGCGAACCAGATCAGACCGGGATCGAGGATGGCGCGCGAGTCCGCGTAGAGATCGATGAAGTCGTCCTCGGAGATCGCGGTATAGAGAAAATTACCGGCGAAGATCTGGGTCGAAAGCTCGTAGATCGCCGCCAGCTCGTCCTCGAAACGGAGAGCGGCGAACGGCCGCAGGTGATAGCCGGCGATCAGGGCTTCGCGGCGGCCCGGCTCCAGCCGGCGGACCACGGCGGCGGTGTCCGCCCAGGTGGAGGCGTAGGTCTCCAGGACGCGGAAGCCCGCCGCCTCCCAGAGCGCCGGATAGTACGGCGGGTTGTAGGGCTCCAGCAGGAACGGCGGCTCGGAGGCAGGTCCGGCGTTCAAGCGGTAGCGGTGCCAGGTGTCGCCGTCCATCGGACCGACGATCGGTCCGGCTCCGGTCTCGCGCAGCCAGCGGACGCCCGCGGCGAGGAGAGCCGCGGCGGCCTCCTCGCCGGCGGGTCCGTCGAGGGCCTCGAAGAAGCTGATCATGCCGTAGGGGAGGCCGGCGTCATCCCGCAGAGACGGCGAACGGCGGGCGACGGCCCGGGCAAGCGGACGTTCGAGCGGCCGGCTCCCGTCCAGCGCGAGAAGGGCGCGCTGGAGCCGAGAAAACTCCGGCCGCCGCAACCCGGCGAGGACGTCGCTCCGCGGCGTCGGGTTGTAGCGCGGATCGCCGGCGTAGACCACGTCCGGCAGGGCGAGGAACGCCTTCAGATCGGCATCCGGGGCGGCGTCCGGATCGATGGCCCGGACGGTGATCTGGCGGGTCGGGGTCACGCCAGTGTGCCGCCCGGACGGCGGCCGAAGAACGGCTTGTAGACGAGGAGCCAGAGGCCGGAGTAGTCGCGCATCAGGCGCATGCGCAGGATTTCGAGCTGCCGGTTCTCTCCGGGATCGTTGCCCAGCAAGGCCTGGCTGGTGACGTGGCTGAACCGCCAGAGATAGGCGTCGGCGAGCCGCGTGGTAAGGCGCGCCCGGGCGTAGATCGGCGAGTCGCCGGTGATCGAGGTCTCGTCGAGGATGCTGGTGATCTCCTGCGCCTCCTCGTTGATGCGCACGCGCAACGACGCCGCTTCGAGGATGAACCGCTCGATCTCCTCGTCGTGCGCCTTGCGGCCGTAGAGACGGCGGTAGGCGACCACCTCGCGCGGCTCGAGACGCAGCGGGAAGATCTCCGGCACCAGCACCACCCGCTCCGCCTGCACCTCGGGATTGGTCCCCTGCAGGGCGTCGAGGATCTTGCGGTAGTGCTCGCCGAGCAGGTCCTCGTTGAACGCCAGGACCGTCTCCGCCGCCTTGGCCGAGGAGATCAGGAGGTGCTCGCCGGTGGAGGTGGAGTCGGCCCGCCTCTCCGGCCGCGAGCTGACGTCGGGACGGCTGGCGGTCAGGCGCGGCAGGAGGTCGCGCACCCGCTGGCGGATCTGGGCGATGTCCTCCAGCTTGAACTCCTGGCTCTGCAGCTTCCTCTCGAAGCGCTCGATGTCCTTGCGGAACTCGGAGAGGTCGCTGTCGAGCTCGCGGTCCACCGGCACCTCGCGCTCCAGCTCGAAGATGCGCTGGTACTCGGCGACGATCCGCTGCTCCTCCTGGCGGTAGAGCTTGTGGATGCGGTTCTTGAGCGCCAGGTTGGTCTCCTGGATGGCGAGCAGGAGGTCGGGCTCGAAGAAGAGCGTGCCCAGGTCGTGCTTCAGGTCGCGGAAGCGGCGGACCAGGTTGTTCTCGTTCAACCGTTCGAGGGTCTCGATGCGTTGCAGGTCGGCGCGGATGGCGTCGATGGCGGCCCGGCGCTCCAGGACCACCTCCGGCTCGGGGTTCTCGCCGCCGAGGAGCGCCCAGAGGCCGTGGAAGATCTCGCCCAGCCGCGGCGGATCGCACAGCACGACCTCGTCGGTCCGCTCGTCCTCCTGCTCGGACAGCCGGGCGAGGAGGAAGTCGGCCTTGTCCAGGCGGTCCGGCGGCCACGGACCGCCGCGCTGGACGTAGATGTAGAACTTGACGAGCTGGGTGAGGATCTTTTCGTCGTACGTCTTGACGCGGCGAAAGAATTGCCGCAGCAGGTCGGGGGGGACTCTGGTATCCTCCTCGTCAAGCGCCGCCATGAGCTCGGTCAGACGCCGGTCGATGACGTCGAGCCGGCCGCGCATCCGCTCACCCTCGGAGGCGTTGAGGCTCTGGGAGACCTCTTTCAACCCGGAGTAGAGGTTCTGGAAATCGCTGGAGAAGTCCTCGTCCACCTTGCGCAGGGAGCTTTTCCCCAGGCTCTGCAGGAACTGGTGGAACGTCCAGCCCGCCCGGAACCGGTGGGAGAGGTCGGAGTAACGGCGGTGTAGTAGGCTCAGCTCCTGGACTGTTGTCATGGTCAAACCTAAGAGTGCCAAGGATTTTATGCCATGTGCGGGAGAAAGGAAAACGGCGGATGCGGGTGCTGGTGACGCAAGAGGCTTTGGAACGGCGGGTGGCTGAGCTGGCGGCCGAGATCAACCGCGATTACGCGGACTCCGGCACGCTCCTCTGCATCGGGGTCCTCAAGGGCTCCGTCTTCTTCATGGTCGACCTGCTCAAGAAGCTGACCATCCCGGTCGCCATCGATTTCTTCCAGACGTCGAGCTACGGCAGCCGCACCACGCCGGGCGAGGTGCGCATCCGCAAGGACGTGGACATCGGCGTGCGCGGACGCGACGTGCTGCTCATCGAGGACATCGTGGACACCGGCCACACCCTCAACACCATCCTCGGCCTGCTGCGCTTCCGCGGCGCCAAGAGCGTCAAGCTGTGCGCCCTGCTCGACAAGCAGGAAGCCCGCGAGGTCGAGGTGCAGATCGACTACAGCGGCTTCGCGATCGAAAACCTCTTCGTGGTGGGCTACGGCCTCGATTTCGACGAGCACTACCGCAATCTACCCTATATCGCGGTGCTGGAGGAGGAGGCGGCCTCGGTGCCGTCACCTTCCTAGGAAAGGATGAAACGCTTGGACTTCCATCATTCACATCATTCAGACGACGCGCCACGGGCGATCGGCCCCTATTCCCAGTCGGTCGAGATCGACGGCTGGCTCTACACCTCCGGGCAGATCGCCCTCGATCCGGCGAGCGGCGAGATGGTCGCCGGCGGCTTCGAGGCGCAGGCGAAGCAGGTGCTGGAGAACCTCCGCCACGTGCTGGCGAGCGCCGGCTGCACGTTCGCGAACGTGGTCAAGGCCACGGTCTACGTGATCGACCTGGCCGACTTCCCGAAGCTCAACGCCCTCTACGGCCAGGCAATGGGCGACCACCGGCCCGCCCGCTCGACCGTGCAGGTGGCCGCCCTGCCCAAGGGCGCGCTGGTGGAGATCGATCTGGTGGCGAAGATTTCCTGATCTGAAGAGCGTCAGCAGGAGACGGAAACCCGCCGGCTGGCCGGCAGCCGGAAGGTGAAGCGGCTGCCCTGCCCCGGCTCGCTCTCCACCCAGATCTTGCCGCCCTGCTGCTCGATCAGCCGGCGGACGATGGCGAGCCCGAGGCCGGCGCCCTCGCGGACCCCGCGCGTGGAGCAACCGACCTGGTGGAAGCCGGCGAAGATCATCTCCTGCTCCTCCGGCGGGATGCCGACGCCGGTGTCCTGCACGGCGACGCACACGGCTCCCCCCTGCGGACAGGCGGTGAGCCGCACGACGCCGCCCGCCGGGGTGAACTTGACCGCGTTCCCCAGCAGGTTGAGCAGCACCTGCTTCAGGCGCAGCCGGTCGGCCCGCACCGCGAGCCCGGACGGCACGTCGCTCTCCAGCCGGATCTCCCGTTGCACCGCCAGCGGATCGATGGTCGACACCGTTTCGGCGGCGAGACGCTCGAGATCGACCTCCACGACGGTGAGGTCGAGCCGGCCGGCCTCGATCTTCGAGAAATCCAGCACGTCGTTGATGAGCTGGAGCAGGTGCCGCGAGCCCTGGCGGATGTAGCCGAGATAGAGCTGCTGCTGGGCGGTCAGGTCGGTTTCCTCCGCCAGCAGATCGGAGAAGCCCATGATCGAGGTGAGCGGCGTGCGCAGCTCGTGGCTCATCGCGTCCAGGAACGCGCTCTTCAGGCGGTCGGCCTTTTCGATCTCCCGGTTGCGCAGCTCCAGGTCGAGATTCTGGCGCTCGATGCGGTCCAGGTAGAGCTGCCGGTCGGCCTCCAGGGCCTTCTCAACACGCCGCTGTTCGGTGACGTCGATGCCATAGCCGAGCACCGCCGGCGGGCGGCCCGGCCGCTCGATCCGCACATTGCGGTACATCCAGACCTGCTCGGCTCCCTGCTTCGAGACGACGCGCACCAGGCCGGAGACCCTCTCCTCCTGGCGCAGCCGGGCGAGATAGGTATCCGCCTCGTGCCGCACCGCCGGGCTCAGCACCTCTTCGAGATAGCACCCCACCAGCTCGCCGGGCTCGTAGCCCAGGAGGCGCGCCGCGGCCGGGTTGACCTCTTCGAACCGCCCGTCGAAATCGTGGATGCAGATCAACCCCTGGCCGTTCTCGAACAGCTCCCGATACAGATCATGCCCCTCCGCCAGCGCCAGGCTGTCAGAAGGGTTTCCGGTCTTCGGTTGGCGCCGAAACTTCCGCGCCAGAGCTCTGAGCCAGCGGGCAAGCCGCAAGTAACCTCCCCATTTCTTCGCACCCAGGCGAGGATCGTCGATTGCATGGTAAGATTTTGAAATTACGGGGCACATTACGGAAGAGCTTGAGCGCGGTCTGTGCCGTGCCCGGGTTGGGGCCGAGGAGGTCGCAGGAGCAATGAAGAGGGTCGCCGTCGTCGAGGACAGTCCGGAAATCCGGCTGTTCGTGACCATTCTCCTCTCCCGGGCCTATGAGGTGGACCAGTACAGCGATGGCCAGGAAGCTCTCGACGGCTTCACGCGGCGCCGGCCCGACCTGGTGCTGCTGGACATCTCGCTGCCGCGGATCGACGGCACCGAGGTGCTCACCCGGATGCGCTCGGCGGCCGCCGATCCCGCGCTGCAGCGCATCCCGGTCATCGCCTTCACCGCTTACGCGTCGGAGAGCGAGCGCCAGCGCTTTCTCGATCTCGGCTTCGACGACCACATCAGCAAGCCGGTGACCGACTTCCAGCTCTTCCTGGAGACCATCGAGCGGGTGCTGAGCAAGGCCGTCTGAACGCGCTCAGGCGGCGGCCACCCGCACGACCCGAACGATGCGCTCGATCGCCTCACCGGTCTGCTCGCGGCTGATGTCGCGGTGGGTGACGAAGCGCACGCGGTCACGGGCCACCCAGCTCCCCAGCACGCCCACTTCCCGCAGCCGGTCGAGCAGCGCGCCGGTCAGGTCTCCGTTCTCGGCCTTCACACTCCCCCCGAAGAGATCCGGGGTGAGATGCGCGACGACGATGTTGGTGCGCACCGAGGCCGGATCGAGCTCGACCCCGGGCAGCCCGGCGAGCGCGTGGGCGAGGCGGCGGGCGTTCTCATGGTCTTGCGCCAGCCGGCCCGGCCCCTGGCGCAGAGCGACCAGCCCGGCCGCGGCGATCACTCCGGCCTGGCGCATGCCGCCGCCGAGCATCTTGCGCACCCGCCGCGCCTCGGCGATGAAGCCGCGCGCGCCGCAGAGGAGCGAGCCGACCGGCGCGCCGAGCCCCTTCGACAGGCAGAACATCACCGAATCGAAGCCGGCGGCGAGCGCAGCCGGCGTGGTGCCGAGGGCCACGGCGGCGTTGAAGATGCGCGCGCCGTCGCAGTGCACGGGCAGGCGGTGCACGCGGGCGACCGCCAGCAGGCGGTCCAGGTGCGGGCGGTCGTAGACGGTGCCGCCGCCCATGTTGTGGGTGTTCTCCACCACCAGGACGCCGGTGCGGGCGTGATAGGTGGCGTCGCGCACCACGGCCGCGTCCACGGCTGCCGGATCGAGCAGGCCGCCCGGCGAGGCGATGATCTGCGGCAGGAGACCGGAGAGCGCGGCCATGCCCCCCATTTCATAGAGCAGCACGTGGCTGCGCGCATCGCAGATCACCTCCTCGCCCGGGGTGCCGTGGAGGTGGAGGGCGATTTGGTTGCCCATGGTGCCGGAGGGGACGAAGACGGCCGCCTCCATGCCGACCGCCGCCGCGCCTTCCGCTTCCAGGCGGGCGACGGTGGGGTCCTCGCCGTAGACGTCGTCGCCGACCTCGGCCTCGGCCATGGCCCGGCGCATCTCGGCGTCGGGAAGGGTGACTGTGTCGGAGCGCAGGTCGATCCGTTCCATGATCAGAGCCCGATCCCCACGCGCAGCGAGGCTTGCACCACGTCGGCCTTCTCGACCTCGAAAGTGATTTTGGGCAGCAGCAGGCTCAGGGAGACCCCGGCATAGGCGACGCCCTGGGTGTCGGTGTCGTGCAGGGTCGGCCCGTGGATCGCATTGAGGGTGCCACGGCTGCGGAAGACGCCGACCCCGGCGTAGGGGGTGAGGATGGTGAAGCCCTTGCTGACCAGGATCTCGGCGCCATACTGGCGGAAGTCGTAGGAGCCGGTGCTCCCCACGGTGCCGGTGCCGGTGGCGCGGAGGGAGACGGCCGGGCTCAACGGGCCGCCCTGGAGCAGCGCCCACTGCACGTCGGCGGAGGCCAGATTCAAATTGCTGCTGCCGAGCGGCCGGGCGTAGGCGACGCCGATGTCGATGCCGCCCGGCAACCCCTTGCGCACGCCCACCCGGCCGATGGTCATCGCGCCGCCGGTCAGATCACCGTTGATGAGGTCGCCGGCGGCCGCGTTGCCGAAGCCGCGGTCCAAGGACGCTCCGGCGTAGATGTCGAAGCCGAGGAGACCGAGCGGCGCGGCGCTGTGCCGGGGATAGTCGTACGCGTCGCCGCTGAACCGCTGGTTGAAGGCGTGGAAGCTTTCGGCGGAGGCGTCGGGCGCAATGTCCCAGGCCCGGGCGGCGGGAGCGGCGAGGCTGAAGATCAGGACAGCAAGATTGATCAGGACGCGGAGGCGTGAGGTCATGGCTGCTCCATCAAGTACTCGGCCAACAGGTTGTCGAGGAGGCTGGACTCCCCGGTCTCCAGGAGATCGGCGACCACGGCACGGCTCGCGGCGTCGAACGGCAGCACGGCCAGGTTGCCGTCGCGCTCCAGGGCGGCGACGTCATAGGCGGTCTGGTCGATCCAGCGCGCGGCGCGGTAGAAGGACTGCCCCTGCACCTCCGGCCGGCCGGCGCGCAGCCACAGCTCGGCGAGCAGGGCGAGAGCGCCGCCGAGGCGGCGGTTCTCGATGCGCAACACCGGCGGGCGCGGCAACGGACGGCGCAGGAAAGGGTCGAGGCCATGGCGGTGCGCACAGCGGGCGAAGTCGCGCTCCGGCGGCGGCTCGCGGTGGAAGAGGGCGTCGAAGACCTCCTCCTCGCGCTCTTTGCCGAAGCGGTCGGCCAGCCGCCGGCGGCTGGCGGGATCCAGGACCGGCGTGATCGCCTGGACACAGCGCACCCCGGCGGCGGCGAGGCGCGCGCAGCCGGCGTCCCACAGCTCGGGATCGTCGGTCAGGCCGGCGATCAACGGCCAGACAGCGACCGCGCGCGCCGGATGGTCGAAACGGTCGAGGCGCTCCAGGTCGCCGGTGAGCAGAGCGGAGAGGAGATCGTAGACGAACGCCACGCCGGAGACCGCCGGCACGGTGGACTCGTCGCCGGGCAGGAGCTGGAGGACGACCGGCGTGCCGTCCACCAGGCGCGAGCTCGCCAATTTGTCGCGCGCCGCGGCACGCCGCGACGGCACCGGCGGCAGGTAGAGCACGTCGTCGAGCGGCGTGTCGGCGAGCGACTCCAGGGCCGAGATCGACTCCGCCGCCGGGGCGACTTTCTGCGACACAGTGCGCCCCCACTCCCCGAGGCGCGCCTCGGCGAGATGGACCCACGGATGCTCGGGCGGCTCCCAGGTGCGCGGCGCGTAGCGGACCCAGAACCGGCCCGGGTCCGGAAGCTGCTCCGCCCAGCGTGCCGCCCGCGGCGCTTCGGGGGTGCGGGTCATGGCACCAGACCGCGCGCCGCGAGAATCCGATGCACGTACTTGGCGAGCACGTCGACCTCCAGGTTCACCCGGTCGCCGGGTTGGAGGAGCGACAGGGTGGTGATCTCGAGGGTGTGCGGGATCAGCGCCACGCTGAAGCGGTCCGCGGTCAGGCCGGCGATGGTGAGGCTGACGCCATCGACGGTGATCGAGCCCTTCTCCACCAGAAAACCCTCCAGCTCCGGCGGAATGGCGAAGCCGATCTCGCGATGTTCGGTCAGATCCCGGCGATCGGTGACGGTCGTGGTGCCGTCCACATGCCCCTGCACCCAATGGCCGCCGAGCGGATCGCCCAGGCGCAGCGCCGGCTCCAGGTTGACCGGATCGCCACGCCGCAGGCTGCCGAGGTTGGTGCGCGACAGGGTCTCCGGCGACAGCTCGACGGTGCAGCCGAGCGGCGGATCGCCATCGAGGCTGGTAACGGTCAGGCAGACGCCGGCCACCGCGAGGCTCGCGCCGATCTCCAGGCGCCGCCCGAGGTCGGCGCTGTGGCCGATCGCCAGACGCACTCCACCCTGCCCCGAAGGGAGCGGATCGTCGGTCAGGCGCCCACGCTCTTGAACAAGTCCGGTAAACATCCGTTGCGAAAACCTGTGAGTATCAGATCGCCGCCCAGGCGGCGCGCCTTCAGCTCGTCGAGCCGCGCCGCGCCGGCCAGTGCCTGGAAGCCGGCGCCGCCGAGCGGTCCCGGCGCTCCCCGGCCGCCGATCAACAGCGGCGCGCAGTCGACGGCGACCTGGTCGTAGCAGCCGCTGGTCAGAAAGCTGCCGTGCACCTCGGCGCCGCCCTCCACGAGAACGCTGCGGACACCCCGTGCGTAGAGATCGGCAAGCACGGCCGCCGGCTCGACGGACGGCAGGACGATCACGATCGCGTCCTTCTCCGCCAGCGCCCGCCGCGCCTCCCAATCCTCGCGCTCAGCATATATCAGCGTTGCTCCCGGCACTGTGAAGAGACGCGCCGCAGGCGAGATCCGCAGCCGGCGGTCGAGGATGACCCGCACTCCCGGCCCGGCGGCGAGACCGAGGCGGCGGTCGAGGCGCGGATCGTCGGCCAGCACGGTGCCGATGCCGGCGAGCACGGCGTCGTGCTCCTCGCGCAGAGCGAGCGCCCAGCGCCGGCCGGCCGGCGAGGAGATCCACTGGCTCTCCCCCGTCGCGGTGGCGATGCGGCCGTCCAGGCTCATCGCCCACTTGAGGGTGACCGCGGGCCGGCCGAGCGTCGCGGCGGTCAGAAACCGCCAGTTGAGGCGGACCGCCTCTTCGGCGAAAGGTCCGACCTGGACGTCGATCCCGGCCGCCCGCAGCCGTTCGAAGCCGCGCCCGGACACCCGCGGATCGGGATCGCGGTGGCAGGCCACGACCTTGGCGACGCCGGCCGCGATGACCGCGTCGGCACAGGGCGGCGTACGCCCATGGTGGGAGCAGGG
>DATARD010000052.1:0-7003 GCA_036264355.1 Thermoanaerobaculia bacterium | reverse complement strand
TCCAGGGCTTCTTCATATCGGGACAGGCCGAGAGCCTTTCCAGGAGGCAGGCCGTAGAGGCTCTTCAGGATGCCAATGGCGTTATGGAGGCCATAGATGCCGCCCGATACCGGGCCGCCATCGGTCGCGAACGTGCCGGTCTCCGGGAGGAATTGGCGTTTGAGGAGTTGGTAGATCTTCCCCTCGTCAGAGGGAGAGTTGCCCAGGAGCATCAAGACCTCCAAGGCGCCGTGAGTAGCGTCCAGTGTGGGCCCCTTGACCCATAGGCGGGTATAGCGGTTGAAGGCAGGGTCGCAGGACAGGTAGATCTCATCCTTCGGGCGCCACGCGCTTCCGAGGTCGCGGTAACCGCTGAGAATTTCTGAAACGGAAAGAACAGTCTGCGGCTCGGCCATCCTGCCCCTCCAAGGGGAGAGAAGCTTACCTTATCTGAGGCGGAACGTCTCGGCCAACCCCCTCCTGTGGTACGAGTGGCGATGGCTCATGTTGCGGTACGCATTTGGAAGAATATACACGATTCCAGCGGGCTGTGTAAACCCACTCTCGTAAGCTTGGCAAATTCCGGGCCAGGAAGGCAACTACGGACAGACGTATCGTGCGTTGGATAGCAGAGCTGAGGTGAGAGCCTGGCAGGCTCTCACCTCCTGTAGCGGGGCTCAGAACCGCACGATGGCCGAGAGCACGTACGAGCGCGGTGAGGTGAACACCGTGCCCTTGCCGAAGTTGGGGTTGTTCGGCAGATAGGGGACCGGCCGGCCGAGGACGAGACGGTCGTCCACTGCGGTCTCCACCTGCTTGTCGAAGACGTTCAGGATGCGGCCCTCGATTTCGAGGCCGGCGCGGCCGAGGTTGAAGGTGTAGCCGGCGAGCAGGTCGACGTTCAGCCAGTCGGGCATCCGCCGCGTGCCGGCCGGCTCCAGGTAGCGGATGTAGGACGAGCTCGAGACGTTCGGGTCCGGCAGGCCGCGGGCTTCCCAGGCGCCGCCGCTCTGGTAGCGGATGTAGGTGCCGGCGCGCAGGTGCTCCATCGGCTGGATGGTGGCGAAGAGCTTGGCGACGTGCGTGCGGTCGCCGCGCAGGAGGCCGTCGCGGTTGTCGGTGATCTTGACGCCGGGGCCGTCCTGGATGAACGACGAGTTGTAGAACGGCGAGTCGCCGCCGAAGTCGATGTCCCAGTTGCCGGAGAGCCGGCTCCAGGTGTAGCTCGCGTTGACCGACAGATGGTAGAAGCGGTCGTTGACCGGCGTGCGGATGACCTCCAGGGTGACCGCCTTGTATTTGCGGTAGGCGTCGGGAAGCTGGGAGACGTGGAACGGACCGTTGCCGAGGCCGTCGGCGCTTATGTCTTCCATGATGTCGCCGACGTTGCGGTACATCCCCCAGACGTCGGCGGACCAGGCGGAGCCGAACGGGCGGGCATAGCCGGCCACGACCTCGTCCGTATATTGCGGATTGAGCCCGGGATCGATCGTCTTGCTCTGCGTGTTGGCCGCCGGGACGTCGCTGATCAGATGGCCGGTGGCGTCGAAGGTGGCGCGGGTCTGGAAGATGCGGGTCGGCGAAGCGGCGCGCACCAGTGATTTGTTGTCGGTGTTGTAGTAGCGGCCGTAGCTCGCGTAGAGCTTGTCGCCGACGGTCTTCTCCGGCACGAAGGTGATGCCGAGCCGCGGCTGAAGCTCCTGGTTCCAATCGAAGGTCAGGATCTTGAACTTCCGTTTCGAGCCCGGCGTCGGTCCCAGCTTCTCGCCGAAGTAGTTGTCCTGGTTGTCCAGCAGGCCGGCGGTGATCGTCATCCGCTCGCCGAGAGTGAATTGATCCTGCACGAAGCCGCCGAACGACTGGCCGCGGCCGGTGTGCGGCGGCTGGCTTGAGTAATAGAGAGCGGTGAACTGCTTGGTGGTGGGATTCCAGGTGATCACGCCCCAGCCGTTGGCGCGGCGCAGCAGGCGCTCGGAGTCGCGCTCCAGGGTGATGCCGGCGCGGACGTCGTGCGTGGTGCTGCCCCAGGTCTTGAACGTCTGGAGGGTGGCCCGCGCTTCGTCGCGGTTGAAATCGTCGCTGTTCACCGCCAGGCTGGCGCCGCCCACCGTCTGGCCGACGCCGGTAGCGCCGCCGACGAGGAAATCGGGCGTCGAGGTGAACTGGCCCATCAGGTCGGGACGCGCCGCGTTGAACGCCGGCCGAAAGCCGAGCGCGGTCACCGGATCGGTGGCGTTCTCCTCTTTGTCATGATTGAGCTTCGCCTCGATGAAGCTGTCCGGCGTCACCAGCCAGGTCCACACCACGGTGCCCAGCGTGTAATCCGTGGAGTCGTTGCTCCCCACGCTCGGCGCGCTGCTCGATCCGATCCCGTTGTTGTGGAAGGTGGTGTTCCGCTTGCGCGCATCGGCGGTCAGGCTCGAGCTGGGACTGGGGTTCGCGGTCACCTTGAAGAAGTATTCGTCGGTCGAGTCTTTCTCATCCGGCACCTTGCCGAGATTGTTCACCCGGTCGGTGGTGGTGATCCGCGGATAGCCGATCGAGCCATAGAACCACAGGCGGTCGTGCACCAGCGGTCCGCCGAGAGAGGCGGCGGGGATCTGCCGGTCGGTCGAATTCTGCACCGTGGAATTCTTGCTGTCGGCGACGAAATTCTTCGGCTGGAATTCCATCCGCGCCACGCCGTGGAAGTCGTTGGTGCCCGACTTGGTGACCGCGTTGACCACCATGCCGCCGGTGCGGCCGAACTCCGCGGTGACGCCCGCCCGCTTCAGGTTGACCTCGTCGATGTCGATCTCGTTGATGTTGGGCAGCAGGTCGCCGTAGTGCGGGTTGGTGATGTTGATGCCGTCGACCAGAAAGGTGTTGTCGAGGCGCGAGCCGCCGGCGTTCGGAGCGGTGCCGCGGTTGTTCTCGGAGACCCCGGGAGCGAGTTGGAAGAGACCCTTGTAATCGCGGTTGATCGGCAGGCTTTCGATCACCGCCTGCGTGTAGTTGACCTGCGCCTCGGCCGATTTGACGTCGACGACCGGGGCCACCGCCTTGACCGTGATCTCCTCCGCCAGGCTCGCCTTGAGCACCAGGTCGAGCTGGGTGTCGTGCTCGACCTCGACGATCGCCTCACGCTGCACCGTGCCCATGCCGGAGAGATCCGCCACGACCTTGTAGGTGCCGGGAGGGAGACGCTGGAAGTTGAAGCCGCCGTCCGCGTTGGTGACGTCGGAACGGCCGGCGGGAAGAGGCTCGCCGCTGACGGTCACCGTCACACCCGGCAGCACGGCGCCGTCGCCGGAACGCACGACGCCTGAGATGGAACCGGTCTGTGCCGCATGAGCCGTGACAGCCGCCAGCCCGAGCACAAGCAGACAGAGGCAACGAAACGCCCTCGAAGCCATACGCAATCTCCTGGGAAGAAAGAAAAGCAAGTCCTGAACGGAGGAAGATGCTATCACGGTGTGACCCGCTACTCCTTCGTGATCTGGACCAACTCGACGTCGAAGACGAGCATCCCGTCCGGCTTGCCTTGCTCGCCGTGGTAGGCGAGGGGCTTGGGGATCCAGAAGCGGCGCGTCTCGCCTTCCACCATGAGCGGAATCCCTTCGGTCCAGCCGGCAATGACCTTGCGCAGGTTGAAGAACGCGGACGAGCCCTTGGTGAGCGAGGAGTCGAACATCTTGCCGTCGGTCGTCCAGCCGGTGTATTGCACCCGCACGTTGCTGTCCGCCGTGGGATGGCGCGTGCCGGTGCCCGGCTTCAGGACCTTCGAGGCGAGGCCGGACTTGGTGACCTCGGCATCGGCGGGCGGCTTGGCGACGTCCGGCGGTACCGGCGGCACGCGGAGGATGTCCTGCAGCTCGACGTCGAACACCAGCATTCCCTGCGGCTTGCCGGCCTTGCCTTCATAGGCGAGCTTGCCGGGAATCCACAGCCGCCGCTTCTCGCCCACCACCATGAGCTGAAGCCCCTCGCTCCAGCCGAGGATCACCTTGTCCAGCGGCAGCACGATCGGCCGGTTGCGGGCGACGGAGGAGTCGAACATCTTGCCGTCCGTCGTCCACCCCGTGTAGTGGACCTTCACCAGATCATCCGCTTTGGGATGCTCCTTGCCGGTGCCGGGAGCCAGCACCTTGGAGGCGATGCCGTCGGCGGTCGTCTGCGCGTCCGCCGGCGGAGCCGCGACGTCCGGCGGCGCCGGGATGGACGGCGGAGCGGTGGCCTGAGCCGCGGCGAGCTGAGGCAGGGTCAGAAACGTCAGGAGGAGAACGGCGAACGTCTGAAATGGATAGCGCGTATTCATGGCGCCGGTACGCTACCACGGTCCCGCTTGCGGCCAGAATCCCCCAGATAGACCACGTGCCGCGGACCGCCCTTGCCGGGCCGCAGCTTGTCGACCCGGAAGCCGGCGTTGCTCAGCCGTTTCGCAAAAGCCGGGTCCGCATCCTCCGACCACACGGCGAAAATGCCGCCGCGGGTGAGAGCCGCATGGGTCGTCGCGAGAGCGCGCGGACCATAGAACGGATCGTCTTTCGTCTGCGTCGCCATGCGCGGCCCTTCAAAAAGATCGAGCACGATGGCGTCGAAGAGCTGGCCGCCGGCCGCTTCCGCACTGTGAGCGATGACCTTGGTGACGTCCTCCATCCGGATCGTCACCCGCGGATCCTCGACCGCGCGCCGGGTCAGTCCGGCGATCGGCCCGCGGCACCAGCGCACGATGGCCGGCTCGATCTCGGCGACGATCACCTTGGCCTTGCGCGGCAACGCGTCGAGAGCGGCGCGCAACGTGTAGCCCATGCCAAGCCCGCCGAGCAGCACCCGCGGCTGGTCGCGCTCCGCGATCCGGCCACAGGCGGCCGTCGCCACCGCGGCTTCGGTCAGATGGAGCGCGCTGTTCATCAGCACGCGCCCACCCACCGTGATCACATACTCCTCCCCCCGCCGCCGCAGCTCGAGCCGGCCCTCCGCGGTTTCGACGCTGTCGAGGGTTTCCCAGGGACGGGTCATTTCGTTCCTGTTGGCTGTGCCGCCGGCGCTGCCATCGGTCCCACCGGCAAACCGCCGGTGAGAATCAGCCGCTCGCGGGCGGCGGCGAGGTTGGGATCGATCTCCAGGGCGCGGGCGTAGTAGACGCGGGCGTCCTGGAGCTTGCCCATCCGCTCCAGCGTAACTCCGAGGTTGTAGCAGGCGGTCGCGGAGTCGGGCTCGCGGTGCACCGCCTCGGTGTACAGGCGCGCGGCGCCGGCGAGATCGCCGAGATCGGCGAGCAGCTTGGCCGTCGGCTCGTAGAGATCGGTCAGGTCCGGATTGATCTTCAGGGCCTTCTGATAGTGCTCCAGCGCTTCGGCCGTCTCTCCCTGCTTCTCGAGGATCGAGCCGAGGCCATATTCCGCGTCGGCAAAGCGGGGATTGATCTCCAGCGCCTCTTCGAGCTCGTCGATGGCGTCGTCGTGGAGTCCCATGTCCTCCAGATTGATCGCCAGCGTGTGATGGAGCTGCGCGCTCTCCGGATTGAGCCGGATCGCCAGGCGCAGATGGGGGAGAGCCTGGTAATACCGCCCCTGCTCATGCAGCGCATTGCCGAGCGCCGCCTGTGCCTCCATCATGTTGGGCTGGATCGCCAGCGCCTTGTAGTACTCCTTCATCGCTTCGTCCTCGCGGCCCTCGTGCGCCAAAGCGACGCCGTAGTTGAGGTGCGCCAGGTAGTTGCGCTCGGTCACCGCGATCGCGTGGCGGAAGAGGGTCTTGCTGTTCCTCCACGTCTCCACCTGCGCCCGGCAGGCCAGCCCCAGAACAGCGAGGAGAGCCGCCGCCGCGACAGCCGTCGCGATTTTCATCAGCCGGCGCCGTCCAGCCAGCTCCGCGATCTCCCAGACCACGGCCAGGAACAGACCGATCGCCGGCAGATAGGTATAGCGGTCCGCCATCCCCTGCCGGCCCACCTGAAGAATGCCGATCACCGGCACCATCATGCCGATAAACCACAGCCACCCCACGGCAAGCCACGGGGAACGGCGGAGACGGAACAGCGTCAAGGCCGTGATCACGACGAGAAGGGCACCGGCGGCGATCGTCTTGCCCACCGGCACGGTCACCGGCAACGGATAGAACACCGCCAGCTTCGCCGGCCAGAACGTCTTGCCCAGATAGATCGCATAGGAGGTCAGAACATTTCCTACCCGCCGGCCGACCGACACCGCATCGAGATGCGCCAGGCTCTGCTGCTGGGTGTACACGGTGATCGCGCTCATCACCAGCGTCACGGCAAAAAGCGGGATCTTCTCGACCAGCAGCACCCGGAGAGCCGGGCGAGCCTCCTGCCACGGGCCGAGAGGCAGCCGGCCCAAAGGCCACACGTCGAGAAGAAACAGGACGCACGGCAGCGTCACCAGCATGGACTTCGCCAGCAGCCCCAGCGCAAACAAGAGGACCAGAACGATATAGCGCCCCGCCGTCCGCCGCTGGATGAAGCGCAGGTACGCGCCCAGGCAGAGCATGAAGAAGAAGCCGGAGAGCACATCCTTGCGCTCGGCGATCCAGGCGACCGACTCGACATGCAGCGGATGGATGCCAAACAGAGCGGCCACCGCAGCGCTCCGCCATGGAGCCCCGGTCATCCGCCGCAACACCTCGAACAGGAGCCACACGCTCGCCAGATGGAAGAGCAGATTGGTGAGGTGATGCCCCTTCGGATTGAGGGCATAGAGCTGGCAGTCCAGCATGTGCGAGATCATGGTGAGAGGGTGCCAGTTGCTCGCCACATTGGTCTGCCATGCCCAGATGAAATTCTTCCAGGAGAGCCCGGCCTGGACGTGCGCATTGCTGGTCACATAGAGGCCGTCGTCGAAGTTCACGAACTCGCTCTTCAGCACCGGCAGGTACACGAGCAGCGTGAGCAGGCAGAGGCCAAGGCCGAAGAAGAGAGGCCGAGGCGCCGGCCGCGGGGCGGCTGGAGCGGAGGGGGAGGACAGGGGTTGCATCACGTCGTGCGCAAAATCTTGGGGACGATATCACCGCGGGTGGGAGGGGG